>SIAG01000139.1 GCA_009691925.1 Planctomycetaceae bacterium | reverse complement strand
GTTTCTCACCACCTTCGACGGCGCCGGCGTGAAGGAGTGTTACCAGCGCGAGCGGAGCATCGTGCCACAGCAGGCGTTGGCCCTGGCCAATGCCGGATTCGTCCACGATGCCGCCGCCCGGATCGCGGCCCGGATCGCCCCCGCCACTCCACCCGTCGACGAGGCCGCGTTCCTCGATCAGGCCTTCCGCATGGTCCTCGGCCGACCGCCTGGCGCCGCCGAATCGGAGGCCTGCGTCGGGGCGCTGGCGCAGTGGCGGAGCCTCGAGCCAGCTCCCGCCGACGGCGCGGTGGAGCCGGCCCGGATCCACCTCGTTTGGGCACTTCTCAACCACACCGACTTCGTCACGCTGAGATAGCCGACATGCCAAGCCCCTCTCGAGCCAACGTAGCCATTCCGCCGCGCCGGGCCTTCCTCGCCGATCTCGGCCTCGGCTTCACCGGAATGGCCTTGGGCGCGATGTTCGCCCGCGACGGCCTCGGCTCGCCGGCGGCCTGGACGCCACCAGACGGCAGCCCCCACTTCGCCCCCAAGGCGAAGCATGTCATCTGGCTGTTCATGAACGGCGGCGTCAGCCATCTCGAAAGCTTCGACTACAAGCCTGAGATCACGAAGCACGCCGGCAAGACGATCGCCGAGACCCCCTACGCCGACGTCCAGAATCCGACGAAGCTCGCCCTCGAGCGGGCCCCCGTCCCCGATGCCAACGGCCTCCAGCGGAACGTCCTGTTTCCCCTCCAGACCGGCTTCCGCCGCCATGGCCAAAGTGGGATGGAGATCAGCGACTTCTTCCCCCACACCGCCCGGAATGCCGACCGGATCGCCGTCGTCCGTTCGATGTGGACCACCGACTCCAATCACGGCGCGCAGACGCAGTTCCACACCGGCCGCCACATGCTCGACCCGGCCCAGCCGACGCTCGGCGGCTGGGTGCACTACGGGCTCGGGTCGATCAACGAGGAGCTGCCGCAGTTCATCTCGATCGGCTTCCGGGAATACTGGAACCGCAAAGACGGCCTCTACCTCGGCCCCGCCCACGACGCTGTGCCGCTGCGGATCGATCCGGCCAACCCGCTCGACTTCGGCCGGCCCGAGAGGCCGTTCTCCCCGCAGGCCCAGTCGATCGGCTTCGATCTCGTCAGCCGACTCGACCGGGCGACGGCGGTGGAATACCCCGACGACCCGGCCACGGCGGCCCGGATCGCCTCCTACGAGCTTGCCCACTCGATGCAGCAGAGCGTGCCGCGGGTCGTCGACTTTTCCGATGAGACCGAGGAGACGAAGCGGCTCTACGGCCTCGATCTCCCCCACTGCCGCGACTTCGGCATGCAGCTGCTCGCGGCGCGCCGGTTCGTGGAGCGCGGTGTGCGCTTTATCCAGATTCAGCATGGCGGCGGCGGGGCCGGCGCCTGGGATGCCCACGGCGGCCTGAAGGCCAATCACTCGAATCTCGCGCTCGCCGTCGATCAGCCGATCGGCGGGCTCCTCGAGGATCTCGCCCGCCGCGGGCTCCTCGACGAGACGATCGTGCTGTTTGCCTCCGAGTTCGGCCGCACTCCCGGCACACAAGGCTCCGACGGCCGCGACCACCATCCCTTCGCGTTTTCGGTGTGGATGGCCGGCGGCGGCATCAAGGGGGGCGTCGTCCACGGCGCCACCGACGAGCTCGGCTTCCACGCCGTCGAGGATCGCCACTACGTCACCGACATCCACGCCACGATTCTCAAACAGCTCGGCCTCGATTCCCACAAGCTCGAGATCCCCGGCCGCAAACGCCTCGCCATCGACCACGGCATGCCGATCGACGCGATCCTGGGGTGAAGCGAACTCGTTCGTTTCTGAAGCGTGTCGGCTGCCGAATTATCCCGGAGCACTCTCTCCGTCCGATCGGCTGCACCTTGCTTTCGAACCAAGCAGCTTTCGCCACTTATGCGACGCCCGTTTCTCAACCGGGCATCCCCCATCCGACGAGGACGACCAAGCCATTCCTGTCCGGTTTCAGCCATGTCATGCATCGAGCGGGGTCGATCCGCATCGCGTCATCGAGCAACCCGAGAAGAATATCCGGGACCCAGCAGAGGAGACCGTGTGTCGTTCGCGATTCGTCGAACGAGACGATCCGCGCCCACGTGTCCCACCCCGGCATGCCGTCCTCGTCGAGAAAGCCCCGCGTGATCGCCGAGCACGCGCCGTCGAAGAGGGATGCGCTCCAGTTCACCAGCAGGAGTCTCCCACGGTCGGCACCGGCATCGGGCTCATGGCTGTTGTCATCCCCGATCGCTCTTCTTCGCTCACGGAGATCGTGCAGACGAGGGAGCATGGCCGGCGTGAATCGCGAATGGCACGATTCCGGAAAGACGCTGGTGGCGACCGCCTCCAACTCCTGGCTCCGGAACCGCGCCGTGTCGCCATCGGAGCGTTGTTGCATTCGGCAATAGGCCTTCAACGGTCGCAGGCAGGGTTCGATCTCCCCGACAGAAAGCGGACCAGACTCAAGCGTTTCAGTGTCGTAGATCCGCATCGGATGCCCTCGGCGGTGCCCTTCTGCCATGACCCATCAGTAGGGAAACGTGACTTCTGGAAATTCCTGAAGAATGCCTTGGATTGCCTCACGGCCCCCAGGCACCTGATCGATGAACCTCCAACGTAGTTGGTTCAATTGGAGCTGAAGTCCTTTCAGGACCTCCGCTCGCGGAGCACCCCTTGCGATGAGTTCGCGGTAGCCTGACAGGGAGTTTTCGATAACCAACTGGAGGTTTTCGTGGATCGCGAAGATTTGTTGCGGAGTCAGTCGGGCGGTTGTCGGTAGGGAAGGAACTCCCAGTTCCTTTATGTATTCCTGCATTCTCGTGTAGCCAAGAGGCTTGGTGGGGGGCAAGATCGCCTTGGAGCCATCCCCTATCGCACTGACCGCTTGGCCGCCCCGTCTCGTGAACCACCAATAGCCTGCAACGACCGGGGCACCTTCAGTGACCGCAATCACTCCGACTTCCTTCAGAACCCCGTTGACGCGCCCGCCGACTTGGCCAAACGCTTGCTTGGCATTGCCTCCCTCGACCCGTGGCCCATAACCCCACAACTTCCCCGTCTTCGGATCAAGAGCGAACGCCAGCGGATCGTCATCGGCCGCTCCGGAGGACTTCGGAGGTCGTTCCGATGCATCGGCAACTCCTGGTGCCGCCAGCCCATCCGGCGGTAGCAGACCGATCTCCTGCCAGACTTGATACTCCCAGCCGGGAAGCAGACCACCCGGCGCCCAGGGATCGACATCCGGGGCGAAACCCCCAGAGTCTCCGGGTTCGCCGACCGGCACGAACTGAAAGTCGCCGCCGGTGCCAAGTTGCACCGCCGGTGCGGTCGTCGGGGCAGCCTGGGCACCGGTGAGCACCAGCGGCGTCACCTGAAAGGGAACGACCGCAGTGCCGATCCCCGCTGTATCGGGGCGGGCTGGATCCGCCAGAACGATCCCCGCAGCCCGGTCGCCTCCCGTCGGTGGCGGAACGGTTGCGGCCAGGGGCGGAGCGAATCCGCCGGTCAGGCCAGCAAGCAGCGCCCGGGGCTCAAGCTGTTCAACGCTTGAAAGCTGTCTGTGTCTGTGTCTGTGTCTGTGTCTGTCTGTGTGTGTGTGTGTGTGTGTGTGTGTGGCGGCAGCGACGCAACCAAGAACCGGTCTTCATAGCGTTCTTCCTCGTGGTTCCCGGCGACTGGGGCAGACTGTCAGCATCGAGCTCCAATCCGCTCACCAAGAAGTTACGAAAGCCCTCCAGGGCTGTCAACGATTCGGTAGCCTCACCATTGAACCGAACAGGTGCCGGACCGCCGCCCGGCTACGACAGAATCTCGCCGTCCCACAGGTCCTGGAAGAACTGTCGCCAGGGGACGATCCGGATGCCGTTGACGACGCGTTCGGCGGCCTCGTTGCAGACCACGATCGCCAGCCGGGGGCGGTGCGTCTCGCCGAATAGCCGCAGCCCCCGCAGGTCGCGGTCGTCCACTCGGCTCGTCCCCTTCACCTCGATGGCGACCTCACCGTCCCCGAGGATGAAATCGACTTCGGCCCCCGCCTTCGTCCGCCAGAAATGGATGTCGTAGGCGAGCTCCGAATACGAGGCATGGGCCACGAGCTCCATGAGAACGAGATGTTCGAAGGCTCGTCCGAAGAGATCGCCGCGCGGCTCCACGATCCGACGCCGGCTCACCGCGCCGGCGACCCCCACGTCAAACAGATAGAACTTCGGCGCCTTGCTGATCACCTGCCGTTCCTGTCGCTTCTTGTAGGGGAGGACGAGTCGCCCCAGAAGCGTGTCGCAGAGGATCTGGAAATATTCCTTGACGGTCTTCGCATCGACGCCACAGTCGCGGGCGATGTTGGCATGGTTGATCAGCTCGCCATGGCAATAGCCCAACGCCTCGAAGAACCGGGAGAATGCCGGTACGTTGCGCGTCAGCCCCTCGTCGAAGACCTCCTCCTTGAGATAGTCGCGGACATAGGCCTCGAGTGACTTCCGCGGATTGACGGAAAGGTAGTGGGAGGGGATGAGGCCGTTGTTGAGCGCCCGCAGCAAGTCCATCTCTCCTTTCCCCCCTTTCCCCCCTTCCCGCTCGTCCCCCTCGTCCGCGCGGGGAAACTCGGCGGAGACCAGCGGCAACATCTCGGAGCGCCACGCCCGACCTCCGAGCAGGTTTGCCCGGCCACGCTTGAGCTTGCGGGCACTCGATCCGCACAGCACGAAGCGGAGCCCATGCCCTTCGATGAGCCCGTGCACCTCGTCGAGGAGGGCCGGCACCTTCTGCACCTCATCGAGGATGACCGGAAGCGCGAGCTCCGCAGGGGAGCGGGCCAGGAGTTGCTCGCGGAGGAGGGCCGGCCGCGTTGTGAAGGCGATCAGCAGATCGGTGCGGAGGAAATCGAAGGAGAGGCTGCCGGGAAAAGCCTGCCGCAGAAACGTCGACTTGCCGGTCTTCCGGGCCCCCCACAAAAACGCCGACTGGCGCTCGGGAAGGACGATCGAGAGACGCCGCTGAAATGCTTCCATTCGGGAACGACCTCCATTTTGGTGATACCAGAATGGATCATACTTCCGTTTGGTTATGACTCAAGCCATCAAATAAAGCCCTCCAGCGGCCCAAGCAACTCAATCTAGGCAAACCCATCTCCAGCTCGTTGCCGATCGTGCCCGGCAGCAGGCTGGAACCCAGTGCCTCGTTCTCATGTCCCGTTTTTTGAATCGATCGACATTCTCGCGCAGGCAGAGCCAGTAGGCGAAAACGCGATCCTCGGGGAGCGCCTTCGAAACCGCCTCCCTCGCCCGCTGGACACGATCGCTCACGGCACCGTTCCAACCAATGAACTCGACACGCGTGGGGGTAGCGAGTTGCGCTGTGCCGATCGCCCCCCTATCCGGGCGACTTCCCCTGCCATAGCATAATCTCCGTCGGGAGTGCAGAGGGGCACTCCCCCTTTCCCGCGCGGAGCACGGACCATGGCGGTGCAAACGAGCCGGCCTTACGAACTGCGGGAGCTGGGTGTCGGCGGCGTTCTCGATCAGGCGATCCGCATCGTCCGCGACAACCTCAAACCCTTGCTCATCATCGTCTCGCCGGCGCTGGTGCTCGCGATCTTCAACGGCCTGATCGCTCTCTACCTTGTTCCGCGCTTCGATCCGTCTCTCCCGCTTGAAGCCCAACTCGCCGCCATCCAGTCGGCCGCCCTGACCCAGATAGCGATCGGGACCGCGGTGTCGCTGGTGCTCCTGCCGTGGGTCAATGGGTCGCTGATCCACTTTGTGTCCGAGCGCTATCTCGGCCACGAGATCACCGCCGGTGCTGCCATGGCCCGCGGCTGGAAGGGCTACTGGCCCCTGTTCTGGACCACCCTCCTCGTCCTGGTAGCAGTCGTGTTCGGTTTCCTCCTCCTCATCATTCCCGGCATTTACTTCACCTTCTGGTACATGCTCTCGCATCAGGTGACGGTCATCGAACGTTTCTCCGGATTCGCCGCCATGAAGCGGAGCAAGCAGTTGGTCAAGGGGTCGCTCAACCAGGCGTTTCTCATCCTTTTTGTCCTCGGCGTGTTCGGCTTCCTGCTCGGTGCGGGGGCAAGCATCATCCCCGACCTGAACATCGGGGTCGTCGTCTCCAGCGTGCTCCAGCTGGCGCTGCAGCTGGTCACGCTCGCCGCGCTGGTCGTGTTCTATTTCTCCTGCCGCTGCAAGGTCGAGAACTACGATCTCGAGCACCTGGCCACCGAGATGGCGGGGCGCGACGGCGACCTGCCCTCCGACGGCGAGCCGCCCCGCGACGCATGATCCCGACGCTTGCGCGCAGGAGACGTTCGAGCAATGCCCATCGATGCCGCCTCGCTGACAACCGCAATCGCGCCGCCGGCCGACGTCATCCGCCGGACCGCCGGCGAGGTGTTGCGGGGGGGCGATTTCCGCATCGACCGGGGAGGGGGAGAGCCGAAGCTGCCGCTGTGGCTCGATCTGCTCCTCGGCCTGCTCGAGAAGATCGAGGAGGCGTTCGCCGCCCTCCAGGCGCTGCCGTTGTTGCTCCGCCTTGTGATCGCGGCGGTGCTCATGGCCATTCTGGCGGCGATCGTCTGGCAGATCGTGGCGGCGCTCCTCTCCGTGATCGGTGTCCGGCGACCGGCGCTTGAGTCACGGCGGCGCGAGGTGCGGCCGGCCAGCCCGGAGGAGCTCGAGGAGGCGTCGACCCGGGCGGCCGACAGCGGCGACCTCGTCACGGCGGTCCGTCGGCTCTACCAATCGGCGCTGCGCCGCATCGAGATCGGCCGCGGCAAGCCATGGCCGCGGGGTCTCACCGACCGCGAAGTGCTCCACCGCACCGCCCGCAGCCCCCTCTTTCCGCCGCTGACCGGCTTCATCGATACCCTCGAGCTGGCCTGGTACGCCGACCAGCCGTGCACGGCGGCCGATCTGGAGGCCTGCCGCCGGCATCATGGCCGGATCGTCGAGGCCATTGCCGACGGAGCCCTCGAGCCGAGCCGGCGAAGCGATCCATTATCCACCGCCGCAGAGTCCTCTGCCGATGCCCTCTCCCCGTAGTGCGATCATCATCGCCGTGCTGCTCGTCGTGGTCGTCATCGCCACGGCGACGCTGTCCACACTTGCCCCCCCCGACTCCGGCGGCGTCGGTCGCGATTCTTATGGCGTCGAGGCCCACGGATACCGCGGATTGCTCGACACCTTCACCGCCCTGGGCATTCCCGCTGTCAGGCAACTGGCGCCCCCTTCTCCCCAGGTGTCGGGCGCGACCTTCGTGCTGCTCGGTCCGTCACGGACGATCCTCGGTTACAACCCCACCTACCTCACCGGCCTCCGTCCCTGGGTAGAGCAAGGTGGCCGGCTCGTGGTCGCTGCCACGCCGGGGGCCTGGCATGGTCGATCCGACAACGACAACGACAGGAAGAGCCCGGCTCGTCGCCGCGGCCCCGAGGACAATCCGGCGGTGCGGCCGATGCTGTTACCGGAGATTCTCGGGCTGGACGGGGTTGTGATCGAAGACCGCGGATCGCGCCTCCCCGGCGCCCCACGGCCGGACGACGACTCGTCCCTGATCGCCCGAGGGCGACGGGCGGTCGAAGAGGCCCTGGCCGGTTCGGGGGAGAGTACGATTTGGTTGAGTGATGTTGTCTGGAGCGGCAACTGGTCTTTCCTATCGGCCGAGGTCCGGCAGGTCGCCCTCCCCGTCAACCGCCGCTACGAGCTCGTCATCACTCCCCCGGCCAGTGGCTTGCCCGCCTTGGAACCGGTGGCGACGCTCTGCACGACCGGGGCCGGTGGCGCTGCCGCCGAGACACCAGAAGGAACAAGCGGCGACGGGGGGGTGATTGCCGCCGAATTCGTCGCGGGAAAAGGATCGATCGTGGTCATCGCTGATCCGGCTCTCCTGGCCAATCGGTATCTCGGCCAAGCCGACAACGCCGTGGCCGCGGTGCGTCTGATCGCGCCGCAGGGGGACGGCGTGGTGATCGACGAATTCTTCCACGGTGTGGGGCCGCGGGGCAATCCGCTCTTCCTGCTCACCCGGCCGGGTCATGCCGTGATGGCGCTGGGGCTCCTCGGTGCGGTGCTGCTCACCGTGTGGCGGGAGGGGACGCGTCTCGGTCCACCGATCGCCGACCGGCCGATCGCGCGGCGGGGGATCGGCGAGTATCTCGACGCCATGGGGCACCTCCTCTCGCGGGGTCGGCAGGATCGCAATGGTATCGTCTCGGAAGTGCGCGACGGCGTGCTCCGCGAGCTCAACATCCGGGTCGGCCTCCCACCAGAACACGTCGATCTCGACCAGCTCCACGGCAAGCTGGCCCGCCGCGATCCGATCCGGGCGCGGAACGTCGTCGACACGATCCGCGCCGTCGATCGGGACATCGGCAGGTCGGAATGGAACACATCCCACACCCTTGACACGATCCGGAGACTCACACAGTGTCTTTGAAGATTTCAGTGGACGCGATCCGTGCGGAGCTCGCCAAGGTCGTCTACGGCCAGGAAGAAGTCATAGAACTGGCCCTCGCGGCGCTGTTCAGCTGCGGCCATGTTCTCCTCGAGGGTCCGCCCGGGGTGGCCAAAACGCTCCTCGTGCGGTCGATCGCCGCTGCCCTCGACCTCGACCACAGTCGCATCCAGATGACGCCCGACCTTCTCCCCAGTGACGTCACCGGGTCGAGCGTCTACCGCAACGATACCGGCAGCTTCGAGTTCCGCCGCGGACCGATCTTCACCAACCTGCTCCTCGCCGACGAGATCAACCGCTCGAGCGCCCGCACCCAGGCGGCACTGCTCGAGGCGATGCAGGAGCTCCAGGTGACCTACGACGGCACCCGCCATCCGCTCCCGGAGCCGTTCCTCACCTTCGCCACGCAGAACCCGATCGAGCAGGAGGGCACCTATCCCCTCCCGCTGGCGCAGCTCGACCGCTTCATGTTCAAGGTGATCGTCGGGTATCCCGCGCCGGCGGCGGAAATGAAGGTGCTCAAGGAACACCACGCCACCGCCGGACTGGCTGCCCCGGAGCGGGCCCGGATCAGCCGGGTGATGGATGCCGCCGGCATCCTCGCCGCCCGGCAGACGATTCGTGAGACGTTCGTCCGCGACGAGGTGCTTGCCTATGTCCAGCAACTCGTGCAGGCCACCCGGCAACACGACGGTCTCGACGTGGGCGCGAGCCCCCGGGCCGGCCTCATGCTCCTCACCGGCGCCAAGAGCCTCGCCCGGTTCCGCGATCGGGATTTCGTCATCCCTGACGATATCCAGGCGGCTTTCATTCCCGCGCTGCGCCACCGCGTCGTCCTCGCGCCGACGGTCGAATTGGAAGGGACATCGGCCGACGAGGTCCTCCGCGACGTGCTCGCCACGGTCGACATCCCGCGGTGAACGGCGCCAGCCCCATGGTCACACTCCACAGCACCCCCCCGACAACTCCGCCCGCCGCCACGGTCACGCTCCGCCCCGGCAGGCGACTGATCGGCGCTGCGATGGTCCTCATGCTGCTGGGGCTGCCGGCCTTCCGCGATC
Source organism: Planctomycetaceae bacterium (assembly GCA_009691925.1). Classification (GTDB taxonomy): domain Bacteria; phylum Planctomycetota; class Planctomycetia; order Pirellulales; family UBA1268; genus QWOP01. Next base: position 53 of record SIAG01000139.1, on the reverse strand, counting down.
CGGCGTGGGGATGGGTCGTGTTCGGGCTGGCTATCGGGTTGGCCCTGATCGCC
>SIAG01000138.1 GCA_009691925.1 Planctomycetaceae bacterium | reverse complement strand
ATGAACCTGGATACTCGGGATACTCGACTTCGTAATTGGCACGGGCAGTCCTCCATGACCACGGCACGCTGACATGCTCTGAGAGCACGAACCAAAGCGTACCTTACCTAATCATGCCATATACCCCAGTATCGCGCAATCGCCCTGCACGCTGACATGCTCTGAGAGCACGAACCAAAGCGTAATTTACCTAATCATGCCATATCCCCCAGTATCGCGCAATCGCCCTGGCAAAGAAGACGATTCCTCCACCCAGTACCTCCCGCCTGGTGGCGGGTTTTCAAGCGCCGATGCGTGGCCGGTTTTGAATCGCCGCATGACACGAAAGCCTAGGGGTCTCCGAGGATCGACTTCGTAAGGCGATAAACCTCGGTTGATGGGTTAGGCCCCGGCTCGCATCTAGCCAGATCGCAATCGCCTAGCAATTCCGCTCGCCGTACTGCTTGCTTGTATCCAAGAGCGTAGCTGGCGAAATCCACGCCTTTGTCGTACTCGCCCATTACCTTTTTGAGAAGCTTTTGAACGGCATGCCGGTGCTTAATGCCAGGCTGATCGCGATGATGGAGTAGCAACCACAGCTCGAAGCAAGGATTGGATATCGCAAGCTCGATGCGATTATCGCGAGCTAACTGAATTGCAGTTTTTAGCTCTGGATGTTCGTCAACATCAAACACTGCCCAGACAGCATCATATTTTAGGTTTTCGTCTAAGTTTGTTGCTGCCGCCTTATCCGCACTATTTTTCAGATCTCGGGCTTTACTAACGACACTAAGTGGCACGCCCGCACCCGGCACCGTCCTGATTGTAATGCGCGATATCTTGTAGTGCGATTTGAAAGAGCTGAAATAGCTCGGTTCTGTCTTTTCGCCCTCACAAACAACCAAAATCAGCGGCTTCGGCTCGAGCAGGGCCCGCTTTCTTGCGGGACTCCGCGTCCTGTTGCGACGTGCTGTCACTGACTTGACTCCTCGGTATCCTGAGCAAACCTTCCAAGAAACGGTATAGCGCCGTATCGGCCCTGCAAATACCCCCGTTCGATATTCTCAGCCTTCCGCGGCTTGAAGTCTGTCAGTGGATAGAGTTCCGACGAGCCATCTGGCTTCTTTTCTGTTAACCATACTTGATCTCTTCTTAATACAGGTGCACCCAGAGTGGTGCCAAGAAGATTTGTGTCGTGGGTCGTGAATATCAGCTGTGCGTTATGCTTATTCCGGCGAGGGCAATTAAACATTTCGATAATCGCTTGAGCGAGTGAGGGATGCAGGCTAGCCTCAAGTTCGTCAACGATGAGCAGGCTCCCTTGGCGGAGTGACTCAAGTACAGGTACTGCAAGTTCAAAAAGTCGTCTTGTGCCGCGCGACTCTTCCTCTAACGCAAACCACTCATCCCCCAAAGTACTACTGTGCTTGAGTTGATATCCTCGAATCGAGCTCCTCGGGCCATCACTATTCTGGGCCGGATCAAGACGCAGGCCATCAATGCCAACATCGGCATTACGAAGCATTTCGAGAAACTGAAGCGCAATCAGACTGTCGGGACTTGATGGTCGCTGGTCAGACTTGTGGGAGGGGTCGAGGTTATTGACGATGAGCCTGTGAGGACGACGTACGATTTCGTATCCACCGGCTCTCATAGAAACGTATGGATACATCTGCACGTTGAGAAACCACTCGTAAACTGGGCGCAACTGCTCGTGCTTTAGCTGAACAGCAGCTGATAGAAAAAGGGCATTGCAGCGGGTGATTTCTTGGATGACTTTGTTTTCGCCCCTCAGCGAAGAACCAAAAGTGAATTCGGTGTCGTCTCGTTCGAACCAAGTCTGTTTCTTTCCATTTGGCCAAGCGAATAGCCATTCTTCGACGATTCGTTGGCTATCGGCGGCGAACCCATACTCATAACGCGTGCCACCTGTCAAAAAAGTGGCTTCGAACGTGGACGACTGGGCGTCAGTGAGTTGCCACGCAAACGGGTCTCGGGGAACCCCGTCGTCAGGCCCCCAATACCTTTGAGAATTTAGGACGGCGCTTCGCATGAACCCAAACGCAGCCAGCACATTGCTCTTTCCGCTCGCGTTGGCTCCGTAGATTGCTGCGGCTGGCAATAGGGGCTCCGAATATCCCTCTACCATGCGGGGACGCTCGTCGGCGGGTTGAGGGACAAGCCCAGCCGCCATGCTTAGAGCTTGCTCTTCTCTGAGCGACCTGTGGTTTTCGGCGCGAAACTCAATCAGCATGTGTCTTCTCCAATTTCTGCCAAATTACCAAGAAATCAAGCGATATGCGCGGACACATTGCGTGAAGCGATCGAAAGCCAGCCCGAAACTCAGGTTTTCGTGGTGGGGCGAGGTCGGTGGGGACTAGGGTTCGCCCCGCTATCCTCATCGTTTTTTCGCCCCGCTACAAAGGCCACACCCACCCGTCCGAGGGGGTCTTGCTATCCCCAAGCCTGCAGCCCTTTGTGCTTCGAATGCGGGTAAAGCTCACAAGAGCTGGCTTTTGGGCAGGTTGGCTCCTGGAGGCAGCCTGATTACCGCAACTGCAACACGTCGGTTATCGCCAAGGCCCGCCAGCGGAATCTGGCTGCCCGGCTCTGACACAGCCTCATTCTCTCGACCCCCGCACCATGGCCACGATCCCAGCCCAAACGGCATCGGCCAGGCGGTGCCAGACAGCGGCCAGTTCAGCCACCTCCGGCGGGATGGCCTCGGCCTCCATGAGCCCCGAGTCGCTAGACTTGGGAGGCTGTGGCTCTGGCTACGCCCCCGCCAAAGACAGCACTGCTTCGTTCCCCCACCTGTGGCCATCAGGCGAGCCGGCCGTCAACGATTGCCCGGATCCGGCGGCGGTCGTCCTCGGTGAGCGAGTCCCAGTGTCGACCAAGTGCTCGAGATTGGCGGGGAAATGCTCCGAAATCCGCGCCGCCAGGATCTGGGATCGTGGTATTCCCAGGGAAAAAACTAGGAGGTTCGAGCTCCTCGCTGGCCTATGGTACAAATATACACAACCACTTGATCCTCTGGGAAGACGGCGTTTGCTCTGGGGATCACGGCGCTCGGGCTGCCGGCGGGCGATCGCCCCGAGTCATCCCCCGGCTTCGTGCCGCGGCGGCGGCAGCGCCGCTCGTCCGTCGGGCGGCCAGCGCTTCGAGGAGCCGGAAATCTTCCTACCGTTTGGATCGGCGTATTCAAGACGGGCTAGGTTCACTGATCGCGAAGACTCATTCCTTCGCCCAGCGTGGCTTCGAAGTCACCTCCTGTTATCAGCGGAGAAACCCTTTATGGCCAAGGTCGACGCCGCGAGAGCTTTGGAGCTCCTTCGCAGAGGATCAGCGCAGCCCGGTGCCGCGTTTCGGGACGGGCAGGAGGAGGCGATCCGCCATGTCGTCGAAGGCCATGGACGGCTCCTGGTTGTTCAGAAAACCGGATGGGGGAAGAGCTTCGTCTACTTCATCGCCACAAAACTCCTCCGCGAGGCGGGGGGCGGGCCTGCACTTCTCGTGTCCCCCTTGCTCTCCCTGATGCGCAATCAGATCGGTGCGGCAGAACGAATGGGCGTGCGGGCTGCCACCATCAATTCCAGCAATCCGACCGAGTGGGCAGCCGTCGCCCAGGAGGTTGTCCGGGGAAACGTCGACATTCTCCTGATCTCTCCCGAACGGCTCGGGAATGAGGAGTTTCAAAGGACCGTGCTTGGACCGATCGCGCCGACGATCTCCCTTCTGGTCATCGACGAGGCCCATTGCATCTCCGACTGGGGGCACGACTTCCGGCCGCACTACCGGCTCATCGAGCGGACAGCCAAGTCCCTCCCGCCAAACGTGCGCCTGCTGGCCACAACCGCCACGGCAAACGATCGTGTCATGGCCGATCTCCATTCCATCCTCGGGGATAATCTCGTTGTTTCGCGAGGTGATCTCGCCAGGCCATCGCTCACGCTTCAGGCGATCCGGATTCCCGATCAGGCCGGCCGACTGGCATGGCTCGCCGATACGATTCCCGGGATTGAAGGGAGCGGCATCGTCTACACCCTCACCGTCCGGGATGCCGACCTTGTGGCTCGATGGCTGCGGTCGAAGGGCATCGATGCGGCGGCGTATCACGGCGGCCTCGACGACGACAAGCGGGTCTATCGGGAGGATCAGTTGCTTCGCAACGAGCTCAAGGTACTCGTAGCCACCACCGCGCTCGGAATGGGCTACGACAAGCCCGATCTCGCGTTCGTGATCCACTATCAGATGCCCGGGTCTGTCGTTCATTATTACCAGCAGGTCGGCCGGGCGGGCCGGGCCATTGATTCAGCCTACGGCGTTCTCTTGAGCGGCTCCGAGGAAACGGAGATCCTCGACTATTTTATCGAGTCTGCTTTTCCTTCTCGCGATGAAGTCACGAAGATTCTCGATGTCATCGAACGCTCTGAAACCGGGCTGTCGATTCCGAAGATCATGGCCGGGGTCAATCTCACCAAATCGCGGATCGAGAAGGCGATCGCGCTGTTGGCGCTCGAATCTCCCGCGCCGATTGTGAAAGACGGCACACGCTGGCAACTGACCGCCGCCCCACTCGCTGAATCGTTTTGGGATCGGGCGGAGCGCCTCACGGCCCTGCGTCGGGAGGAGCAGGCCGAAATGCGCGGCTACATCGCCTGTCCGTTCGGTGAACAGATGCGTTTTCTGATTCGGGCCCTCGATGGCGATGCCGCGGGGATTCCATCGCCGCTGCTCCCGCCGCTGGCGGAAGCGGCTTCGGAGGCCACGGTCCAAGAGGCGATCGATTTCCTCAAACGCACCAACCTCCCCTTCGAGGCCCGCAAGCGGTGGCCGGATGGCGGGTTGCCGCGATACCAGCGTGCCGGCATGGCGACGGGCGAAGTGAATGGAAACATCGAGGCCAATCGCCGCGCCTGTGATGGTCGCGCCCTGTGCACCTTGGGGGATGCCGGGTGGGGCGAGAAGGTGCGGGTTGGAAAGCACCGCGACGGTCGATTCGGCGATGATCTCGTGGGCGCGTGTGTCCGCCTCGTGAAGGAATGGAATCCGCAGCCAGCGCCTGAGTGGGTCACGTCGGTGCCCTCGCTGCGTCACCCACAGCTTGTGCCCGATTTCGCGGCCCGTTTGGCCATCGCCCTCGGCCTCCCATTCAGCCCGGCGCTTGAAAAAACCGAGCCCCGCCCAGAGCAGAAGGCGATGTCCAACAGCACCTTTCAGGCGAGAAACGTCGATGGCTCCTTGGGGATCGTGCCGGGAAACGTGCCGTCTGGACCGGTCCTGTTAGTCGACGATATCGTGGGCTCGAGGTGGACGTTGACCGTCGCCGCCTGGCTGCTGCGGCGCCACGGGAGCGGGGAGGTTTGGCCGTTGGCGCTCTCGATGGCGGGAAGTGAAGCATGAGCGGACCACTGACGGCTGATACGCAGGCGATCCTGCTCCTCACGGCGCCGCTGATCACCGATGCTGACCGGCCCCGGCCGAAGCTGTTGACGCTCGGCGACTACAAGCGACTGGCGCGGCGCCTGCGCGAGCTCGGGCGGACGCCCGCCGATCTGGTGGCTGTTTCCGCCGATTCCCTGATCGCGGAGTGTGAATCGGTCGTCCCCGGGGCTCGGCTCCGCGAGCTTCTTTGTCGGGGCTTCCAGCTTGCCCAGGCCACGGAACGCTGGCGGGCGAGGGCGATTTGGGTGATCAGCCGTGCCGACGACGCTTATCCGCGGCGATTGAAGATCCGCCTCCGAGAGAATTGCCCACCGATCCTCTACGGCTGCGGCGAGGTGTCGCTGCTGGCTTCCGGAGGGCTCGCCATCGTCGGCTCGCGGAATGCCCCCGACGACGTCCTCGACTGGACCCGTGACGTTGGCCGGCTCGCCGCTCGAGCCGGAGTCACGATTGTTTCGGGGGGAGCCCGGGGCGTCGACGAGGCCGCGGTCGGCGCGGCGGTCGACGCCGGGGGGCGAGGGTGTGTCATGCTGGCCGACTCGCTCGAGAAGCAATCGATCAGCCGAGCGCACCGCCAGGCACTGATCGATCGACGTTTGGTCTTGGCTTCACCCTACGATCCGGCAGCCCCGTTCCACGTCGGGCACGCCATCGGGCGCAACACGTTGATCTATGCCCTGGCCGAGGGTGGATTGGTTGTCATGTCAGCACTCGGGTCTGGTGGCACCTGGGCAGGGGCCTCCGAGCAGTTGCAGAGGTATCGCTGGGGGCCGCTGTGGGTGCGGCAGTCTGACGATCCGGCGCCGGGAAACGTTGAGCTGTTGCGAACCGGCGGAATTGCATGGCCCGACCCCGAGTCTGAGGTGGAGCTGCGCTCGCTGCTCGCCGCCGGCACAGGAAAGCCTCCCATCGGCTCTGTTTGACGCTCGACTCCCGGGACATCTGACAATCGATGAAACGACCCCTTCACAACCACAACAGCCCTCCCCCTGACAACGGGCAACTCGACCGATGCCTGGTGGCCGTAGGGGGCGGCGAGCGTGCTGGCGGGGTCCGAGGTCGCCCACTGGATCGACGCGAGGAGAGACCAGATCGAGATGTGTTTCATGGCGGGATACAGCCCCGAATTGAACCCCAACGAATTGAACCCCAACAAATTGCTCAACCAGGACACGAACCAGGCGATGCGACGCAAGCGCCCCCGCGACCGGTCGCAGATGATCGCAAACACCCGATCACACCTGCGGCAAAGACAGACGCAACCGCAAGTCATACGCAACGTCTTCCTGGAAGATCGGGCTCGCTATCCCGCCCAAGCCGGATAAGGACCGCACCCGACGGGATGCTCCTGGGAGTCCCCCGCCCGCGGCTGCCAGGATGGACTGCCCGCATCGGAGCGTTGTGCTGTGTCTGCCTTCCGGCGATCGCGGCTGCGGATTCCCCCCCTTCCCTGGTTGTCGGGGCCGAGACACCTGGGGTCATCGATCTCGTGCCACACGTCGCGGTGCTCGTCGATCCAGACGCGAGCCTCGGCATCGGCGACGTGATCGCGGCGCCGTGGAGCGACCGCTTCACCGCCACCGGTGGCCTCCCTCCCACCCACGGCTTCACGACCGCGGCGGTGTGGCTGCGGGCAGAGATCCGTTCGACGTCGAATCTGCCACAGGAATGGCTCGTCGAGTTGTCGACGGCGCGTTTGAGCCACTTCACCTGGTTCGTCGTCCACGACGGCCGGGTGGAGCTTGTGCAAGAGGACGGGGCCGTCGATCGACAGGCCCAGGCCGCGGCGACGAGCCGGTTTCCGCTCCTGCGTCTTCCGCTCCCTCCAGGGGGCTCACGCGTCGTCTACGGCCGGGCACGGAGCGACACCTCGATCCGGCTCCCGCTGACGGTGGCCACCCCTCCGGCCTACGCCCGCCACGACGTCATCCGGACGGCGCGGGACATGGCCCAGTTTGGCTTCTGTGCCGCGATTGCCTTCCAGAGCCTCCTGCTCGGAGGCCTGCAACGGCGACCGCTCGACCGCCGGCTGATGGTCATCGCCCTGGCGTACATGGCCTATGCCAGCATCTACAACGGCTACCTCCCCGTCTTCTGGCCTGGCCGGCCGCTGTGGCTCGAGAAGCAAGGCTTGATGGCCGCTGCCGGCATCGGCACCTTTGGTTTCATCGGCTTCAACCTGGCGGCCATCGGGGCTGAGCGCGTGACGGTGCTCGATCGCGGCATTGCTCGGACCGCCACGGCGATTCTCGTCCTCGCCCTCGGCTCCCTGCTGCTCTTCCCATTCGCGATCGCCGCCCAGATCATGCTCACGGCGATGATCGTCGCCCTCCTCGCAAGCCTCGCGGTGGTGGTCCGTTCGTTCGACGGCTGGCGACTGGACTACGCCATGGTGCTGTTACCCGGGGCGATCACCACCGTCTACATCACAATCATGCGCCTCGAGGCGCTGGATGTCGTTCCCCCACTCGTCTCGGAGCAGCGACTTGGGCAGTTCGCCCTGCCGGTCATGCTCACCGGGTTCTCGCTCGCCATCTCGTCGCGTCAAAAGAACCTGCTCGAAGCGGAGATGCGCCTCGCCGCCGCGCGCGAGGCGGAGTCGGCGGCCCGTCTCGAAGCCCTGCGATTCCAGATCAATCCGCACTTTCTCTTCAACACCCTGACGGCGATCGACGCCTTGTCTCGCGTGGCGCCCGGACGCATCCCCGCGATCGTCGAACGCCTCGCGACGTTTCTCCGGCTCCGGGTTTTGCCGACCCGCGCCGCACTCGTGCCGCTTGACCACGAGATTGCCACTGTCCGTGCTTATCTCGATATCGAACAGGTCCGCTACGGTGACGCGCTCGCCGCGACCTACGACATCGCCCCCGGCATCGGTGATTGCCCCGTCCCGGTGTTCATGCTGCAATTGATCGTTGAGAACGCCGTGAAGCATTCCCGGGAGACCGACGACGATCTCCGATTGCAGATCGGGGCGCACGCCGTCGGGGAGCGGATCGTCATCAGCGTGGCCAATCCTGGTTTGCTCGTGGCGGCCGGCTTGCCCGCCGACACGATCGCAGCTGGCCTCGGTCTCGGCACCAAGAACATCCGCGAGCGTCTCGCGCTCCACTACGGGCCAAACGCCCGCTTCAGCCTTGTGCAGGAAGGTGACCTCGTGGTGGCCCGCCTCGATCTTCCGCGCCCGAGGGACGGCGTATGACAGCCATGACCTGCCTGATCGTCGACGACGAACCACTCGCTCGCGTGCAGCTGCGGGCGCTCCTCGAGGACGAGCCGGAGGTAACCATCGTCGGCGAGGCGGGCACGAAGATGGAGGCCCTCGCGGCAATCGTTTCGCTCCGGCCACAGCTGGTGTTCCTCGACATCCAGATGCGTGGTGGGGGGGGATTCGAGATCTTGGCCGCCCTCGACCTTCCGCCTGCTGCAGTGTTTGTCACGGCCTATGACGAACACGCCATCCGGGCCTTCGAGGTCAACGCCCTCGACTACCTCCTCAAGCCGGTAACGCCGGCGCGACTGCGGGCGTCGCTCCATCGCTTTCGCGGTGGGCGGGCCGCAGCGGAACCGTCTCATCGCCTCGACAACGGCGACAGGGCTCTCCTCGCGCTCGGCGGCTCTGGGCACTTTGTCGCGGTCCGCGACATCCTCTGGATCGAGGCGGCCGATCACTACTCCCGCGTGATCACCGAAGGCGGGCGGGCCTACCTGATCCGCGATCGCTTCACTGACTGGATCGGCCGTTTACCGCTAGAAACGTTCGCCAAGATTGACCGCGGGCTGATCGTCAACACGGCGCGGATCGTCGCCGTCATCCCCGCCGCACGTTCAGCCGAGATCCATCTCGGCAGCCACGCGACGCCGCTGCGCCTCGGTGCCAGTGCCGCCAAACGACTCCGAATACTTCTCCCACCTCGGTGAGCAGGGGTCGCTCCGGATCGCCGGAAACGTTTGGCGACGTCTGAGAATCGTTTCGCGACATTGCCGTTTCCCGGGCCTGCCCAATGCTTGCGGCTGTGGAAATCGCAGGTCTAATCGTCGTTAGCCCTGGGGGGTGAAGCCATCGAGGGTCGTGCATTTCGCATCGTCCGACGATCAGCGCCACCCTCCCCACCCGCCTTACCGATGCCCGCCGCAGCATCGGTCTGGCCTCCTGCCGCATGCGCAGCTGTTTGAACACCATT
>SIAG01000137.1 GCA_009691925.1 Planctomycetaceae bacterium | reverse complement strand
ACGTCCACACGTCCACACGTCCACACGTCCACACGTCCACACGTCCACACGTCCACACGTCCGTCGCTTGAGCGACTCGAACCGCGGGCGTTCCTTGCCGGCCTGACGCCACAGTTTTGGGGAATGTCCGGGGCGGCGGGCGCCGCGCTGACCGCCGTTATTCCGTCCCCCCCGGCGATCGTTCTCCCGAACTCGATCGCGATGACCGGCCCGTCGGGCGTCACTGCTTCGCCCGCCTCGACGGCAGGCGCTGGCGGTTCGCGGTCCGGAAATGTTCTCTGGCTTCCGAGCACGGCGGGATCTGCGTCAGCCGGCCCCACCGTCGGAGCGACTAATACCCCCCCGGCACTCTCTTCATCGGGCACCGGTGTCGAAGTCACGCCGCTGGTCCGTCAGCCCGGCCGTGACAAACTGCCCGTGTTTGTCTCGGGAGTTTTGACAGGTGATGATGCCGCCATTCAGGTTGTCGGCGCGGCGACAACGGACGATGACGGCGAGTCTGCAAGTGCAGACGACGCCAAAGCGAGTCAGAGATGGAGTGACTGGTGGCGAAACCTCTGGCAAGGAGACCCACAGCAAACGGGTAATCCGGTTGGCCGCCCCCTCGCCGATGACATTCCTGCCCTGGGCCTCCCGGATCAGTTGCCGGCCACGCGGCCGGACGGGACGCTCGACCCGGTCTTCAATCACAACACGAGCCCTTCTCTTACCCCCCAAGAACTGCTGGGCAAGACGGCGGAGCAAGTCAGACAATTGGTACTAGAAAAAGGCCTTGTTCCGCACCCAACAAGACCGGACAAGTGGTTGGATCCCATCACAGGAAAAGAGCGGCTGAGGATCGATCCGGGGCACGTCGATAAGCAAACGGGCTTACCATACAACGACCCGAAAGCCGCGGCTCCGCATCATCATGGGTACGGACCGGATGGGAAGACGAAGCTTGTCGACCCTTCTGATGGTAACCCGCATTTCCCAACCCGTTGAGAGAGGGACAATTGAGATGGATCCTTCAGACAGGGACGTCATCACCTTCGCCCAAGGTGACATCGCGATGTGGATCGATTCCGGGACGTTGCATTTGAAGTCTGTCACGAAGCACGGTGACCCCGTCGAGCTGAATGCCGACGAGGTTGCCGAGTTGCTTCAGGCGATCGGGCAACTCGTGAGAGAAATGGGCTGACAGTCAGTGCCCCGGCCCCGGGGGCCAAGCGATACGCTCCAAGGGAGAGCGGATCCCATCCGCACCGCCTTTGAAAACGAATCGGGCTGGCGTGCGGACTTGGTGCCACCGAGTGTGTGGCGACGTTCCGCGCCGCGACCGCTGCCCCGCCCTCACGCCATGGCGGCGACCAGCGCCGCGGCGGCGATCTCGACTTCACTGACGTCGATCCACTCATCGCACGTGTGGGCCTGATCGATCGAGCCGGGGCCGAAGACGACCGTCGGCACGCCGGCGGCCGCATAGACGCTCGCGTTGGTGCCGTAGCGGGCGGCGCGGACAACGCTCCTGCGGCCCTGGCCACGGACCGCTTCGCCGAGCCTGTCGGCCAGGCGCCGGCCGGCCAGCATCGTCTCGGCGCCGCCTGACGGAAGGCCGTGGTGCTCGACAAACGGCTCCTCGTGCTCGATCGCCGCGCCGGGGCAGGCCTCGGCCATGCGGCGGATGACCTCGTCGCGGGCCGCGCGCGGAAGCTCCCCTGGCACGAGCCGCCGGTCGATCTCGAGGATCACGTTGTCGGGGACAAGATTGACCCCAAAGCCACCGCGGATCGTTCCCAGGCTGAGCGTCGGCGGGCCACAGGGATGGTCGGGGGAGCGGGTGAGCAGCTCCCGGGCGAGGGCTTCGATCGCCAAGCTCGCCCGGGCAGCGGTGTAGATGGCGTTGTCGCCGCGCTCTGGAAAGGAGCTGTGACAGGCCCGCCCTCCGACACGGATCCGCCACCGCACCGCTCCTTTGTGCATGCCGACGACATCGAGGCTGGTCGGCTCGGCAACGATCCCCGCCACCGGCCGGGCAGGCCCGACGAGCGCGCGGGCCGGGCCGTCGCCGGGGCTCACCCCGCCAGCGCCACTCCACAGCGAGGCGATCGCCCGGGCCCCAGAGAACCCGAACTCCTCGTTGACCGTTGCCGTGAACAGGATCGTGACCGGGCGGGCCTGTGGGGATCCGATGAGCCGCTCGAGCCCGACGAGCATCGCCGCCATTCCCCCCTTCACGTCACACGCCCCCCGCCCCTGGAGCCGGCCGTCGCGGACCAGCGGGAGGAACGGGTCGATCGTCATTCCCTCCACCGGCACGGTGTCTTGGTGAGCATCCCAGAGAACCGTCGGGGCCCCGGGAACGGTTGCCTCGAGGCGGGCGAGAATATTGTCGCGGCCGGGGGCGACCGGCTGCCGTGCCCAGGGGAGGCCGGCGGCGCTGAAGCGCTGCACGAGGTAGTCGGTGATCCGACCCTCGAGGTACTCCGGTCCCGAGACGTCGCGCCCCATCGGGTTGACGCTGGGGCGGCGGACGAGGTCGGCAAGCGTCGCCAGGGAATCTACCATGATCCTAGCCTACCAAACCCCGAATCGCCCCTGCCATCCGTCATCACCGGCACAACCCGACCGTCGAGCGGATCGGCAGGCCATGCTAAGATTGAGGTCTAGGGATGAAGCCCCCGGGAACCAGCCCCGCCGGTCCCATCCCCTCCCCTGCCCCGCCCGCAAGGTTCGTGCCATGAGCATCCTCCGAATCTCGTCCTGCTCCTTTTGGCTGCTCGTCACGCTCGTGGCTGCCACGCTCGCCGTCGGCATCCCCCCAGCCGCCGCGCAGACGCCTGCCGCGCGGGCCCCTGCCGCGAAGGCGGCCGGCATCGAGGCCGTCCGGGCCGCGTCGCGGAGCTATCAAGAAGCGCTCGTGCGTGGCGATGGCAAGGCCGTCGCGGGCCTGTGGACGGAGGATGGCGACATCATCGACGACATGGGGGTGGTTTTCCGCGGACGGGAGAGCGTTGCCGGCCTGGAGCCCGCCGCGGAGGGGCAGGCCCGCCCGTCGTTCGCCATCGAGGAGGTCTCGATCCGTCTTCTCTCCGATTCGGTGGCCCTCGAGGATGGCACGGTCGTCGTCACCCCCCCCGGAGCCCCCACCCCCCATCACGGTCGTTTCTCCGCGACGTGGGTGAAGCAGGCCGACGGCTGGAAGGTGGCGAGCCTGCGGGAGTGGCGGACCGATCCGCCGGAGACGTCGGCCAGGCTCGCTAACCTTGATTGGCTCGTCGGCGACTGGACCGTGACCGTCGACGGGCAACAGCAGGACGACGAAAACGCCCCGCGCCCCCGGATGGAGATGAGCGTCCGCTGGAATCCGACCAACACCTACCTCCTCCGGGAGACGACGATCACCTCGCCGGACGGGAGCGAGGGATTGCAAGTCTCGCAGCGGATCGGCTGGGATCCGCTCTCCCGGCGCCTCCATTCCTGGTCGTTCAGCACCGATGGAAGCCATTCCGAGGCCGATTGGACGCTCGAGGAGGGGGTCTGGGTGTCGCGGGCGACGACCGTCCACCCCGACGGCAGCCAGACCGCGACGATCAACCACTATCTTTACGACGGCCAGGACGAGTGCACGTTCCAGTCGTTGCCGACCCACGCCGGGGCCACGCATCAGGCCGCGGTGACCATGACCATGACCCGCAAGCCCGGGGAACCCTCCGAATGACCCGCTCCGCCCGCCCCATGTCAATCACCCTCGTCAAGCCGTTGCTTCCCTGCGTTTTGGCCCTCGCCGTCGCGGCGGGAGTCGTCGGTGCCATCGTCCGACCGCTCGTCGGCCAGGCGGCCGATCCGCCGGCGGCAGCGACCACCGAGCCGGACAACGCCCAGGACGACGCCCAAGAGGCGTTGGCCGCGAAGGCAGAAATCCTCCAGAGCTCCCGCTGGCGGCGGGCGATCTTCGAACTGGGGGAATGGCTCTCGGTCCAGAAGATCTACCCGCCCCGCGAAGTCCAGCGGATCAAGGCGGAGTTCAACACGAAGGTCATGAAGATGTCGCCCCAGGAGATCGAATACCTTCTCGACGACCTCGAGGCGAAGTTCAAGGTGATCGAGACCCCCGAGGCCCAGGAAGCCCGGGCCTGGATGGGGCAATACCTCTCGGCGATGTCGGACCGGAAGCGGGCCGACGTGCTCAAGGATGTCCCGAACGTCGTCGACATGACCGCCGCCCAACTCTCGGAGGAGATCTTCAAGATCGAACAGACCCGCCAGACCCTCAAGGATCGGCAGGTCGCCTTCGACGCCGGGAAACAGGTCCTCGCCGACGTCGCCGCGGCCAACCGCAAGGCCACCGCTGATGCCTCCCTCGCCGCCACCTCGAGGATGAACTCCAGCCCCTCCTACTCCCCGTATCGATCCGGGGGGAGCGGGGGGAGCGGCGGCAGCCTCCCCTTCGCCAACGCCCGGACCGGCAGCGGCCTGTCGATCGGGGTCGGTACGTTCGGCGCCTACGTCGGCATGAGCCTCGGCAACTTCTGACGAAACGCCCCCCCTCCGACGTTCCAGCCGACGCTTAAGAACCCCACCTCGTCGCCGGCCGATCGGGACGGTATAACCTTCTTCATCGGTTCGACCCGTCCAAACTAGGAAAAATGGCCGGAAATGGCCGGAGCAGCACTCCGGCTTTTTTCACCGCCGACTTTGTGAAGGATTTCACGAAGTCGTTTGGCCGGCTCCCTGGCCTGGTCTGCCCCATTCCCCGCCAGATCGGGTACCGCCCCCGCCTTTCCCCACGGTTCAGGCCCCCCATGGAAGCGATCCTTCCCGTTCTCTTGTTCGTCGCCATCGCCGCGGCGATGTCGGTCGGGCTGGTCGTGGGTTCGAGCCTCATCGGCCCCAACAAGCGGACCAACCGGGTCAAGGAGATGCCTTACGAGAGTGGCATGGATCCGGTGCACGACACGCGCCGCCGGTTCGACGTTCGCTTTCATCTCGTGGCGATCACGTTTCTCGTGTTCGACGTCGAGCTCCTCTTTCTCTACCCCTGGGCGGTTGCCAGCCGGTCGGCGGCGGGGATCGACGCGGCGGTTTCGGATGGGCTCGTGTCGGGCCGCGGTCTGGTGTTCGCGGGAGCGATGGCGTTCATCGCCCTGGTAGTGGTCGGCTTCGCCTACGACTGGCGCAAGGGGGTGTTTCGGTGGCGTTAGAACTCCCGGAAAACGTTGTTGTCAGCCGGCTCGACGAGCTTGCCAGCTGGTGCCGCAAGAACAGCCTCTGGCCGATGCCGTTTGCGACGGCATGCTGCGGCATCGAACTGATGGCGACCGGTGCCGCCAAGCACGATCTCGCCCGTTTCGGCGCCGAGGTGTTCCGCTTCAGCCCGCGGCAATGCGATCTGATGATCGTGGCCGGGCGGGTCGCCATGAAGATGCTTCCGGTCCTCCAACGGATCTGGCTGCAGATGCACGAGCCGAAGTGGTGCATCTCGATGGGGGCCTGTGCGAGCACCGGCGGCGTGTTCGACACCTACGCGGTGGTCCAAGGGATCGACCGCTTCATCCCGGTCGACATGTACGTCCCCGGCTGCCCGCCGCGTCCCGAACAGCTCATCCAGGCGATCATCGACCTCCAGGACAAGATCCAACGGGAAGGAACGATCGCCGGCCGGGAGTTCGAGACGCGCGAGCGACAGTTCCGCAAGCGCGCTCTCGTCGAGGCGGTCGGGCCACTCTCGATCGATGCCGCCCGCAATCCAGTCATCCAGCGGGAGCTGCGATTCCCCCGTTCCTGATGCTCTGGCCCCCCAAAACCGTGGCCCGAGAAGCCTGACCCAGCCACCCTGTCCACGAAACCATGACGCCACCCTCCCCCACCGCCGACATCGTCCCAGCGCTCATGGCTCGGTTTCCGGGGCTGGAGACCTCGGCTTACCGTGGCCAGACGCGGGTCGTGGTCGGAGAGCCGGTGTCGCTCGAGGTCCTCTCCTTCCTCGCCGCGGCTGGCTTCGACCTCCTCGTCGATGTCACCTGCGTCGACTACCTCGAATACCGCGGCGCCACGCGGCGCTACGGCCTGGTGTACCTCCTGGCCTCGACGGCCACAGCGGACCGGCTCACCGTGCGGGTGTTCGTCGACGACCCAACCCCCGCCGTCCGCAGCGTCGTTGGCCTGTGGCGCTCCGCCGACTGGCTGGAGCGCGAGGTGTGGGACATGTTCGGAATCGACTTCGTCGGGCACCCCGACCTCCGCCGCCTGATGATGCCGGAGCAGTTCACCGCCCACCCGCTCCGCAAGGATTACCCGCTCCAGGGGCGCGGTGAGCGTCACAACTTCCCCGTTCTGACCCGCGAGGACGGCTGACCCTGCCGTTCGTTTTTCCGGCCTTTTCCAGCCCTCCACCCGTTCTTCCAGCCATTCCAGGCCGCCATCATGTCGATCGCCCCCGATCACGACACCCGCGTCCGTCCGGCGGCCACCCGCGAGGAGGACTACCTCTGGACGCTCAACTTCGGTCCCCAGCACCCCGCCACACACACCACCCTGCGGCTCGTTTTGAAGCTCGAGGGGGAGCGGGTCGTCGATGCGATGCCGGAGATGGGCTATCTCCATTCGGGGTTCGAGAAGATCGGCGAACATCTCACGTTCAACCAGTACGTGACCGTCACCGACCGGATGAACTACATCTCGCCGATGGCCAACAACGTCGCCTGGCACCATGCCGTGGAGACGCTCCTGGGGATCGACTTGACGCCGCGCTGCAAGGTGATCCGCACGATCGTCGCAGAGCTCGCCCGGATCAGTGACCACCTCCTTTGCAACGGTGCGGTGGGGCTCGACACCGGCGCGTTCACCTTCTTTCTCTACGGCTTCTACCAGCGCGAGGTGATCTACGACATCTTCGAGACGCTCTGCGGGGCCCGATTCACCAACAGCTACACAAGGGTCGGCGGGGTCTCCCACGATTTCACGCCGCTGGTGATCGAGAAGATCCGCACCTTTCTCCGCACCTTCCCCAAGACGCTCAACGACATGGAAAGGCTGCTGACCCGCAACCGGATCTTCGTCGACCGCACGAAGGGGGTCGGCGTGCTGACGAAGGAGGAGGCGATTAACGGCGGCGCCTCCGGCCCGGTGGCCCGGGCCAGCGGTGTCACCCGCGACCTGCGGAAGGACGAGCCCTACCTCGCCTATGCCGACTACGACTTCCAGGTGTGCTGCGCCGCCGCCGGAGATTGCTATGCCCGCTATCTCGTCCGCATGCAGGAGATGCGCGAGAGCCTGAAGATCCTCAATCAGGCGATCGAAAACATCCCCGCCGGCGAGGTGAACGTGGGTGTCGACCAACGGGTCGGTCGGCCGTCGAAGGAGCAGGTCTATTCGACGATCGAGGGGACGATCTCCCACTTCGAGCTCTCGATGAGCAACCGCACGTTCGAGGTGCCGTACGAGGAGTCGTACGCCGCCATCGAGGCCCCCAACGGCGAGCTCGGCTTCTATGTTGTCGGCGACGGCGACGATACCGCCTACCGGGCCCGCTGCCGGCCCCCGTCCGTGCTCCACTTCTCGCTCTTCCCCCAATTGATTCGGGGCCACACGCTCTCCGACGTGGTCGCCGTCCTCGGCAGCCTCAACATCATCGCCGCCGAACTCGACCGCTGATCCGTCCCCACGCGCCAAGCCAACCGTCCGACCAGCCCTCTCCCTACCCCGCCCTATGATCACCACCCAGCGGATCCTGACGCCCGAGATGGTCGCGCAGATCGAGGCCCTCGCGCCCCGTTACCCCAACCGCCGCGCGCTGACGCTGCCGGCCCTGCACATCGTCAACGATTGCCTGCGGTACGTGCCTTTCGAGGCCGTTGTCGAGGTGGCCCAACTCCTCGGCCTCGCCCCGGCCGAGGTCCAAGACACGCTCTCCTTCTATGAGTTTTTTCCGCAGGACAAGCCGTCGGGCCGGACCCGGGCGTGGGTCTGCCGATCGGTGTCGTGCGCCCTGCGGGGGGGCGAGGAGATCCTCGACCACATCTGCCATGCCGCCGGGATCGATCCCTACGGCACGACCACCGATGGCGCCCTCACGGTCGAGCCCGCCGAGTGCCTCGGGGCCTGTGACTTCGCCCCCTGCATGCTCGCCGGCAAGACCCTCTACAAGAATCTCACCAAGGAATCGGCCGAGGCGTTCGTTCGCGATGCCCGGTCTCCGGTCGGCACACCTTCCTGAATCGCTCCTCTGTTGTTCTTCGTTCCCCGCAATCCTCCCCAACGATCCCATGACTACCTTCCAACCGGTTCTCCTCGAAGCCGTCGGCGTTGCCGGGAGCCACACGCTCGCGAGCTACCGCAGCCGTGGCGGCTACGCGCCGCTGGAGCGGATGCTCAAGGAGAAGCAGCCGGCGGACGTGATCGAGCTGGTGAAGTCGTCGGGGCTGCGCGGCCGGGGGGGCGCCGGATTCCCCACCGGGCTGAAGTGGACGTTCCTCCCCAAGGATCATCCCGGGCCGATCTATCTGTGCATCAACGCCGACGAGAGCGAGCCGGGAACGTTCAACAACCGGATCCTGATGGAGGATGACCCGCACCAAGTGATCGAGGGGATCATCCTCTCCGCCTACGCGACGCGGGCCACCACCGCCTACCTCTACCTGCGCTACGAATACCCGCTGTGCTGGGACCGTCTCCAGGGCGCCATCGACGAGGCCTATGCCGCCGGGCTCCTCGGGAAGAACATCCAGGGGAGCGGCTTCTCGCTCGAGCTCTACCTCCACCGCGGTGCGGCCGCCTACATCTGCGGTGAGGAGACGGGGCTCATCGAAAGCCTCGAGGGGAAGCGGGCTTGGCCGCGGATCAAGCCGCCGTTCCCGGCAATCGAGGGGCTCTTCCGCAAGCCGACGGTCGTCAACAACATCGAGACGATGGCCTGCGTCGCCCAGATCGCCCGCCGCGGGGTCGAGTGGTTCCGCTCGATCGGTGTTCCCTCCGATCCGAACAACCCGCGTGATCCGGGGAGCTACGGGCCGAAGCTCTACTGCCTCTCCGGCCATGTCGAACGCCCCGGCTGCTACGAGGCCCCCCTCGGCATCACCGCCCGGCAGCTCATCGACGGCCAGGGGGGCGGAGTGTGGAAGGGGCGGAAGGCGAAGGCGGTGATCCCCGGCGGGATCTCGATGGGCCTGATGACGGAGGCCGAGCTCGACACCCCTCTCGACTTCGCCGGCCCCGGCAAGGTCGGCTGCCTCGGCCTCGGCACCGCCGCGGTCGTCGTCATCGACGAAACGGTGAGCATCGTCGACTTCCTCCACAACTCCTGCCGGTTCTTCGCCCACGAGTCATGCGGGCAGTGCACCCCCTGCCGCGAGGGGACGGCCTGGTCGCTGCGGATGCTCGAGCGGATCCGGGCCGGCAAGGGCCGGCTCAAGGATCTCGACCTCCTCGCCGAAATCGGCAACACGATGGGCATGATGCCCGGGTCGACGATCTGCGGCCTCGCCGACGGTGCGGCCTGGCCGATCAAGAACGCCATCAAGAAGTTCCGCGGCGAGTTCGAGGACTACATCAAGCGGACGAATCCCTCCGGCTGGATGGTCACCGACCCCGTTCCTGCCCTCCAGATCGTCGGAGCCCACTGACCGGAAAAGGTGCCAGCCACCATTTTCACAAGCCACCTCCGCGTGCCGAATCGCCCCAGGAACATGGTGGCTGGCACCTTTTCCTGATCGCCCCTCC
>SIAG01000136.1 GCA_009691925.1 Planctomycetaceae bacterium | reverse complement strand
CGGTAGGGAACCTCGAGCGCGAGGAGGTGGAGGGCCGTGACGTAGAGCCGGCCACCGTAGGCGCCCCAGCGGTCGGGGACGGTGCCGAGCGGTTCCCAACTGCCGGCGTCATCGCCGTCGCCGACCTGCTCCGCCTCGAGCACCGTGCAGAGTCGACCGTACCAGGCATCCCATTGCGGGCCGCCGGTCTGGACGAGGACCTGCGAGGAGTAGTACCAGAGGTAGGCGTCGCGCGAACGTGCCTGGCGCGTGCCGTACGCCGGCGTCATCGCCGCCAGATCGCCCGCCGCGGTTCGGAGCCGCTCGTCGGTCCGCGGCGTGCCGGTGTGGAGGCGCATCAGCGACCCCAGCGCCGTCATCGAGGCGGCCGAGAGATCGGAGGGGCGCTGGCCGGGATTGCGGGCGTTGTAAAGATAGTGCCCGGCCCTGTCGGGGCTGGCCGATTCGTCGAGGAGACCCCGGACACCGGCATAGGTCTCGGCCGGCACCGACAGGCCGGCGAGTGTCCCGGCGCGGAGCGCCACGAGCATCCAGCCGCTCACCGAGAGATCCGAATCGGCGCGCGGCTGGTAGCGCCACCCGCCCCGACCGGGCTGTTGGCTCGCGACGATGAATCCGATCGCCCGCTCCGCCGCCGGCCGGAGGAGCGGATCGCCCGTCATCCCGACCGCCTCGCACAGCGCCATCGTCGCGATCCCGTGGCTATAGAGCCAGGCGCAGCTGTTCGACACCGGATCGGAGGGAACGAACAGATCGCCATTTCCTTGCTGCACCGACACGAGCCACTCCAGCCCGCGGCGGACGACGTCGCGGTGGCGGCCGTCGAAGTGGTCGTAGCCGGCGCCGAGGAAGGCCAGGAGGGCCAGGCCGGTGGCGGCGGTGTCCGAGCGGAGCCGGACCGCGCCGCCGGCACCGTCGGGATGATAGGCCCCAAGCGTCCAGCGGCCGTCCTCCTCTTGGGCGGCGACGAGCCAATCGAGGCCACGCTCCACGAGGGCATCGGCCGGGGACTCCCCGCGGTTCTCACGCCACCTCCGGGCAAAGGCCCCGGCGGTCTCGCGGACGCGCGTCTCGGCCGGCAGGAGAAGCGTGCGAGCGCGGCGCATCGGAGTCGCCACGGCTGCCGGGCCGGCGACGTCGGTCGTTCCGGCCAGGGGCTTCGTACGGGGACGCACCGCGCTTTCAGACGCTGTCGGGGCCGTCACCGCCGCCGACAGCATCTCCTCCTCCGCGCCGGTCGCGGCGCCCCCGCGGCGGGCCACCGCACCACTCCCTCGCCCCCGGTCAGGGATCCGGCCGCCGCGCGGGCGGGGCCCGGCAGGAAGGTCCGCACCGGCTCCCCCTGGCTGTGGCACGGCGGACGAGTCGCGTTCTCCCCCCGCCATCCCCGCGGCACCGCGCGCGGGAAGCTCGACCCGGGCAGTCTCTCCCCCGGCTCCAGGCTCCGCCACATCCGTCCGGCGGAGGGAGCGGGGCAGGGCGGGGGGAGCATCTGCCCCGGGGCCGGCCCGCGCGAATCGGCGCGGGCTGATGACGGCGACGGGTTCCTCGGCGGGGCCGGTCTCCGGGGGATCGATGACAGCGCGTCCCCGCGACGACGCCGGATCGACGGCCGGCTCGTCGCTGGTGCTCGACCGCTCTCGCCGCGCCGCCGCAGGGGCCTCCGCGGCATCGCTCCCGACGACAGCCCGAAGCGTTTCAGCCGCTGCGCTCCCCTCGGCCATCTCCGCCCCGATCCGCTCCAGATCCCCGAAGGCTTCCGGGCCCGGCACCGGAGGTTCGAAAACGGGGCGATCGATCCGGGTGGCGGCGACGTCGGGCGCCTCCGCCTCCTCCGCCACCGCCCCCTCGGCCACGGCCCGTTCACCCTCGCGGAGCGGCCCCCGAGCCGACGCTGGCGCAGCCGCATCGATGGCGATCGGGATATCGAGCGGGCGCTCGTGGGCAAACGCTTCGCGCGTGGCTGTCACGTCGTGGAGGGGAAAGTCGCTGGCCAGTTCCGGGCGGTAGGAAGGCTCCCGCTCCGCCAGCAATCCGTCGAGCGGGCGGACGGCAATCACCGTCCGCGTCAGTCCCTGCTGGAGCAGCCAGTGGAGGGCAAGGCTCGCGATCACCGCCAGCGCCAGCCGGGCGCGGCTCCGCCAGCGACGGGTCGATGCCAGGGTCGATGCCAGGGGCGGTCGCGGGTTGTCGATCGCCGGGGTCATGGTCGCCTCTTACCGGTCGTCTGTCGCGCCGCCGTCGGCTCCGGCCGGCCGGTCGGCGGATACCTCCGCCGCCGACTGGATGCGGTAGTCCTCGATCCCGGCCTGAACGCAAGCATCCATGACGGCGACGACATGCTTGTGGGCGACGTTCTCGTCGGCCCGCACGGTCACCTTTTGGCGGGCAGGATTGTCGGCGACCGCCTGCCGGAGGAGCCCGACGAGCGCCTCTGGACCGATCGGCCTCGAGCCGGCGAACGTGTTGCCGCCGCGGTCGATGTTGATGATGAACTCGCGCGGCCGGCTCGTGAGCGGTTTGGCGGCCGAGGCCTGGGGAAGGATGACGTCGATCGCCCGGTCATCCTCCTCGAGTTTGCTGGCGACAAGAAAAAAGATCATCAGCAGGAAGACGATGTCGATCATCGGCGTCAGATCGAGCCCGGTGCCCAGCCGCCCCTTATCGATGCGGACACTCATGGCGCCCCCCGGGCCGCGCCCTGATCGCGACCTTGGGCCGCGGCCCCCCGCCCGCCGCGCCCCTCGAGCGACTCCATCGCCGGAAGCAGGCCGGCGACGACGTCGTCGACCCGGCGAAAACCGGCGAGGATCCGCCCCTCGAGGTAATGGGCAACAATCGCTGCCGGGATCGCGACGCACAGGCCGGCAAAGGTGGTGATCAGCGCCAGATAGATCCCGCTGGCCAGTTCCGCCGCCCGGTTGGCCCCCGCCTGGAGATTCGCCGTGGTGTAGAAGGCGATGATCATCCCCTGGACCGTGCCGAGGAGCCCGAGGAGCGGGGTGATCGTGACCGCGAGGCTGATGGGGCGGATGTTCGCAAAGAGGCGAGAGGCCTCCCGGTTGCAGGTTGTCTCGACGACATGCTCGACCTCGGGGAGCGGCCTGCCGACCCGCGTGAGCATCGCGCGGACCACCGTTGCCAGGACGGAGGGATGGGCATCGCACCATCCGGCCACCTGCCGCGGGTCAAACGCCGAGCCATCGGCGATCAGCCGGAGCTTCAGGACCAAGCTCGCGGGCACGAACCTCCCCCGCCGCAGCGCTACCAGCCGCTCGAGCCCGAAGGCGACGACGAGAAACGACATCACCGTGATCGGCCACATGAGCGAACCGCCGGCGAGGAACAACTCCCACAGCGTCTTCAGGCTACCGACGTTGATCGACATGGCGGGGCCTGCGGGACAGTGACGGGGGAAACCGGGACGGA
Source organism: Planctomycetaceae bacterium (assembly GCA_009691925.1). Taxonomy (GTDB): domain Bacteria; phylum Planctomycetota; class Planctomycetia; order Pirellulales; family UBA1268; genus QWOP01. The sequence continues at coordinate 6,306 of SIAG01000136.1, read as the reverse complement.
GAGGCGCAAAGGCTCACTTCACGGGGCGCTTCGCATCGCTAACCAGGGCGTCGAGCCGCTTCCGCGCCGCCGCCACGTACGGCGACGCCGGATAGCGATCGACCACTTCAGCGTACAGCCCACGGGCCTGTTCCGGCTTGGCAAGGACCTCGAAACAGCGGGCGGCCTCGAACGTCGCCTGGGCCTGCCAGGGGTGGAACGGGGCCGGGGCATCGGTCTCCCCGAAGCCATAGGCGACCTTGAAGAAGGCGGCGATCGCCTCCTTGTGCTGCCCCTGTTCGAAGAGAATCTCCCCTTCCATAAGCCGGGCCCGGGCGGCCAACTCTCCCGGACCGCGCCCGTCCCCGCTCGCCGCCTCGAGGGCGGCGTCGGCCAGCGCGCGGTACTCGGCCAGCGCCGCCTCCAGCCGGCCAAGATTTTGCAGCGCCCAGGCGCGGGCAAACCTCCCCTGCCAGACCGTCGCGCGGCCGGGCTGCTCCCCCTCGCCGCGCGCCGCCACGGCGGCGAGCCACCGGTCGACAAAACCGAAACTCTCCTCCCAGCGTTCCCCCTTGGCAGCACATTCCGCGGCCCGGACCGTCGCCACCCCGACCAGGTCGGGGCTCGAGAGCGCCTCCGGCGCGGCCAGCGCTCGGGCGAGCACCGCTTCAGCCTCGGCGAACCGCCCCAGCCGGAACAGGCTGTCGCCGAGCATCGCCCGGCCGTCGGCGCCGCAGATGCCGTCGGGATCCTCGGCAAGTTGCTCCGCAAACGCCCCGGCCGCTCCGGCATAATCCTGCTGCATGGCAAAGACCCAACCGCGCTTGTGCCGGGCCTGTTCGCAAAGCGGTCTCCGCTGCGGCGCGGCGGCGAGGACCTGGCCGTAGGCCTCGGTGGCGCCCTCCCAGTCGCCGGCGGCAAACCGCATCTCGCCGCGCTCGAGCCAGGCATCGGCCTGGCGGGGGCTGTGTGGGAACCGGCGTCGCAGCTCCTCGAACGTCAGCTCCGCCCCGGCCGCGTCCCCGGTCAGCGATCGGGCCAGCCCGAGCTCGAGGAGGACGCGATCGGCCGCCGGGAAGTCGGGAGTGGCCGCGAGCAGCTCGGAGAAGGTGTCGATCGCCGCCGGCGTCTTTCCGCTGGCAGCCAGGCAGAGGCCGGCGAGGAACCGGGCCTCGGCCGCGGCCTGCGCATCGACCCGCCGATCGACGAACTGGTCATGGGCCGCCGCCAGGCCGAGCACCACCTCGGCGTCGGCGAGCCCCTCGACGGGCATCCTCAAGCGCTGCCGGGCATCGCCCCGGGCGAGGAGCGCCGGCACGAGGGCCGCCGAGTCGGGATGGTGGTCGACGACCTCCGTCCAACACCCGATGGCCAGGTCGAGACTTCCGAGCGCCTCATGGCACCACCCTTCCGCCAATAGCCCCGCAGCCACCCGCGGGCCCTGCGGTGCGATCCGGCGGGATTTTCCAAATGCCGCAATCGCCCCGGCCGGATCCCCGGCATCCTCGCGGGCCTGGCCGAGCCGGAACCAGCCGCGCTCGGCGATCGCCGCAGCGGGGTTGCCCGCCAGGAGTTGCTCGCCGATCACCACGGCTCCGGCCGCATCCCCGGCCTCGCGCCGGGCCCTCACGGCGAGCAGCTGCCCCTCGGCCTGCCGCGGCCAGGCGGGATGATCCTGGGCGATCCGCTCGAGGAGCACCACCGCTTCCTTGGCCCGCGCGAGCTCGACCAGAGCCGTCGCGTCGAGCAACAATCCGAGCGGGCGATCGTCTCCTTCGAGGGCCTCGCCACCGCTGACAATCAGCGGCCCGAGCGTGGTGTGGGCCCCCTCCCAGTCCTCGGCCGCGGCCTGCGCGACGCCCCACCGGAGCCGGAGATGAGGCGCCCGCGGATCGTCGCCAGCATCCGACAGCAGTCCGCGGAAGGCTTCCGCCGCCGCGGTGGCATCGCCGCCGGCCAGCAGCGCCTCCGCCCGGATCGCGCGGACGTCAATCACCGTCGCCGCATCGGCCGCAGTCTCGCCGCGTTGCTTGACAGGGAGGGCGAGAAAGCGGTCGGCCGCCGCGATCGCCTCGTCGCTCCTTCCCGCGGTGAGGAGCACCGACGCCGCCAAGCCCAAGCCCGGCGCCACGGCAGGATCGCCGGGATGCTCCGCCACGAGGCGCATGATTACGGCGAGTCCCTCGTCGCGCCGGCCGGGGAGATCGACGAGCCCCTCGGCACGCGAAAGCTCTAGGCGGGCGATGACGGCAGGATCGACCGGGTCACCGCCGCGCTCCGCGATCTCCGCTCGGGCCAGCATTCCCTCCGCCGCCGCGACGGCCGCCTCGGCATTTCCGTCGTCCAATTCCATCCGCGCCAGCCTCGCCCCCCCCTCGGCCGCGAGTCCCGCCGGCGCCCCGGCCAGCGCCAGCAGCTGCCCGAGGCGCTGTCGCGCTGCCTCGTCCCTGCCGGCCTCGCTCCAGGCAGCGCTGGCGGAGAGGAGGGCCGGCGCGGCCACCGCGGCCTCGGGGTCACGGGCGAGGAGGAGGTCGTAGGCCGCAGCGGCGGCGGCATACCGTTTTTGCTGCCACAGCGCGCGCCCGAGGCGCTCCAGGGCGTCACCGACGCGCGGCCCGTCCTGGCGGCGGGCGATGTCGACGACGAGCCGGGCCGCCTCGGCGGGCTCCTCGGCGGCCAGGGCGAGATCGGAGCGACGGATCGCGACCTCGTCGGCCAGTTCGTCGGCAGGAAACGATTCAGCCAGCCGTCGCAGCGTCGCCGCGGCGGCGTCGGCCTCCCCCATCTCGGCCTGGGCGACACCGAGGGCATAAAGCACCGCCGGAAGCCGGGGCGACGCGGGGCGGTCGCGGACGAACTCCAGCCAGGCCCCAACGGCCGCCGTGCGGTCCCCGGCCTGCCACAGCGCTTCCGCCAGGAGGTGCGACGCCTCGGCCGCCTGCCCCTCGTCCGGCATCGCCGCGAGATACTCCCGCAGCGCCCCGACCGCGTCGCTATACGACTGCACCGTCAACGCCCCCTGGGCCACGGCAAACGCCCCCCGCCCCAGTTCAAAGCGAGCCGCCAGGGCCGTCTCGGCATCGGCCCCCCCGGCCTGCCCGCGACTATCGACGACCGCTCGGAAGGCTTCCGCGGCCTCCGGCCACTTCCCCTCCTGGAGCCGACAGAGCCCGAGGTAGTAGCGCCCCTTCGCCGCCAGCGGATCAAGCGGATGATCGCGCAGGAGCGTGCCCCACGCCTCGGCGGCCAGATCCCACGCGCCGCGGTTTTGGAGCGCGGCGGCGGTGGTGTACGCCGCCTTCGCCGCCGGGCTCGAGCGTGGCGGCTCATCAGCCGCGCTCAGGCCCTGCCCCGGGGCAAGGCTGACGAACAAGCTGAGAATGAAGCTGCCGACCGAGCCGACGATCAGCTTCGCCATCCGGAGCCGGGGCGGACATCGGAGGTTGGCGGTCGGGTCGAGCATGATCACACCCCCCTCTGGGCAGACTGCGGTTGATGTCGATCGCGGCCGCATCGCCCGGTGCGATGAACACCGCGGGCGTCCCCGAGACTCCGGCTGGTTCGGAGAACCGCAGACAGGTCGGGGTTGAAAAAGCTCCGGGAACGGTGAGAGGGAAGCGCGGTCCACCGACTCGCGTTATGATACCGCCCCCCGTCGCGACTGCCGATCACCCGGCGTCCAAACAGGAACGGGGTATCGTCTCGGGGGTCGTCATCCATGGTCCGTCGCCATCGCGCCGCGTGCGCGCTGTTGCCCTTTCACACCGCCCTGATTGCCGCCTGGCTCCTCTTTTTCTCCCAGGCATCATCCCGGGTGAACGGTGCCGAGGAGCCCCCCAAGGGCGAAGTGCTCCAGTTCAGCTTCGAGGGGAGCCGGGTGTTTCCCGGGACGATCCGTGACTACTGGGTGTATGTCCCGGCGCAGTACGACGGCCGGACCCCGGCCTGCGTCCATGTCAATCAGGACGGCATCCAATTCAACGCTCCGCAGGTCTTCGATCGGCTCATCCATGAGGAGCGGATGCCGGTGACGATCGGCGTGTTCATCATGCACGGCAGGGTGCCGGCCGGCCGCGACGGCGCCCTCGATCGCTACAACCGCAGCTACGAATACGACGGCCTGGGGGACGCCTACGCCCGCTTCCTTCTGGATGAGCTCCTCCCCGACGTGGAGACGAGGAAAGCCTCCGACGGCCGGGCGATCGTCCTCTCGAAGTCGGGCAACGACCGCTCCATCGGTGGCACCTCGAGCGGGGCGATCGCCGCCTTCACCACCGCCTGGGAACGCCCCGACGCCTTCTCCCGGGTGTTCAGTGGCATCGGCACGTACGTCGGGCTGCGCGGTGGCAACGAGTACGCCACCCTCGTGCGGAAGGTCGAGCCGAAGCCGATCCGCATCTTCCTCCAGGATGGTTCTCAGGATCTCAACATCTACGGCGGCGACTGGTGGATCGCCAATCAGGCCCTCGAACGATCGCTCGTCTTCGCCGGCTACGAGGTGAACCACGTGTGGGGAGAAGGGGGCCACAACAACGACCATGCCACGGAGGTTTTCCCCGCTGGGATGGAATGGCTGTGGAAAGGCTGGCCCGCGCCGGTGGGGCGTGGGGCGGGAAGCCCGCAGCTCCAGGAGATCCTCGCTCCCGGCGAGGACTGGATGCTCGTCGGCGAGGGTTATGGTTTCACCGAAGGCCCCGCGGTCAACGCCGATGGGGAGGTGTATTACAACGATGTCGGCAAGGGGAAGACGTGGCGATTGACGGCCGACTGGAAGCCGGAGACCTGGCTCGAAGACTCCCATCGTGGCGACGGTCAGAGCTTCGCGCCCGATGGCCGCCTCGTCGCCGCCAGCACCGCCGACGAAGCGATCCTCGCCTGGAATCGACAGCGTGAGCCGGCAGTGCTGGCGAAAGGATGGCGGGGCAACGACCTCGTCGCCACGGACGCCGGCGGGATCTACGCCACCGAGCCGGGCTTCGACGGCCGGACGCCGAGCAAGGTCCACTTCATCAGTGCCACGGGGACCGACACGGTCGTCGACACCGGTCTGCTGTTTGCCAACGGCCTCTGCCTCTCCCCCGATCAGACCCTCCTCTACGTGGCCGACAGCCGCAGCCATTGGGTCTACAGCTACTCGATTGCCGCCGACGGGACACTCGCCAACAAACAGCGCTACGACCATCTCCATGTCCCAGACACCGCCGACGACAGCGGCGCTGACGGCATGCGGGTCGATCGCGACGGGCGTCTGTGGGTGGCGACGCGGATGGGGCTCCAAGTGTGCGATCAGGCCGGCCGCGTCAACGTCATCATCCCAACCCCCAACGGCCGTGTCTCGAACCTAGCCTTCGGGGGACCGGAGTTCGACTGGGTCGTCGCCACCTGCGGCGAAAAGGTCTACCGCCGGAAAGTCAGGGTGAAGGGAGCGCCGAACTTTCTCCCCCCGACTTCACCGGCGAAACCGCGACTTTGATCCCACAGGCCGCGGCTCTCCGGCACGTCTCACACCGCCACACCTGACCATGGGGAGGGACGCCAGGGGACATTAAGAGGGTTGGGAGAGGGTTGTAACATGGTTTTTCTCTAGTACACTCCGGATTGACAAGGTCAGCTCTGCAAACCCATTTCCGCGTTGTGCTGCAGTTTCGGCCCCACTTCGGTGACCGAACTCCTCCGCTTGGTGCCGCACCACCCGGTGCGGGACAACGGCCAGCACAATCCGGGAGGGATGGTCGGCAGTGCCCCAGACAGACTTCCCTGAACGATTTCCCCGAGGAGCAATTCCCCCGATGGTCGACAAGAAAGACATCAAGAGCGTCAGCAAATCCGACGAGATCCGCAAACTCGCCTCCGCCATGAAGGAGAGGGGTGAGAAGCCCCGTCCGGTCTTGATCGTGGCGACGCTCAAGAAGCAGGGCGTGGTTGTATCGTCCCCCCAGGTGAGCATGGTTCTGAAAGGAATGGGCTTCCGCCCGCGGAAGCGCCGGAATTCGGGCGAAGTGGCCACCGCAAAGGGGACAAAGCCTCGTGCTGCCCGCTCTTCCCAGCTGTCGATCGACGACCTGCTCGCTGCCAAGAAAATTGTCGAGCAGCTCGGTGGTGCCAACCGCGCCCTCGCCGCGATCACGGCGCTGAAGCGCTTCGAGGGCTGATCGCCCGTCACGCTTGCGTTTGAAACCGATCGAAGCCCCGCCGGAGGTTCCGACCTCCGGCGGGGTTTTTTCGTTCCCGCGCCGGGGGCAGCGGTGCTTCCCTCAATACGACTTCGCGGCGCCGAATTGCACCGTCGACACCGGATTGGACTTGTCGCCGGTGGTGATGTAGCGC
>SIAG01000135.1 GCA_009691925.1 Planctomycetaceae bacterium | reverse complement strand
TCCGCTACACCGCCACCCACGACGTCGACCTCGCCGCGATGCTCCCCCGTGTGCTCAACGGGCTGCGGCGTCAGATCGCCCAGTTCGACCGGCTCGTCGACGCGGGAGGGCCCCCCGGGGAGATCGATCTCGTGCGCGAGGCCCGCGAGGCGTCGCTCCAACATGCCGATCAGCTCGAAGAGATCGCCCGGCGCGGTGGGCGCAGCGGCTCCCTTTCCCCCGCGCCCGTCTCTTGAATCCCCGGTTCTCCAACGGCACACGGGAGCCGGCACCACCCACGCGGAGGGAAGGCATGGAGCTCTTCGACAGCCATTGTCATCTCGATCCGATGCGGTATCTCGACGAGCTGCCCGCGGTGGTGGCTCGGGCCAGGGCCGCCGGGGTAACGGGGATGGCGGTCATCGGCACCCGCGCCATGGACAGCGAGGCCGCGGCGGATTTGGCCTCCCGTGAGCCCGGGCTCGTGGCCACGGCCGGCATTCACCCCAACGACGTCAACGAGGTCGTTGCTGGGGAGTGGGATCGGATCGTCACCCTCGCCGAGTCGGGGCGGGTCGCCGCCATCGGTGAAACGGGGCTCGACTGGTACCGTCACGATGCGCCGCCGGACATCCAGCGGGAATGGTTCGATCGGCATGTCCGGTTAGCGCAACGGCTCTCGCTCCCGTTGGTCGTCCATACCCGGGAGAGCCTCGCCGACGTCCTCGCGATGCTCCGTGAGGCGGTGGCCCGCGGCCCGTTGACGGCGATCCTCCACGCCTTCACCGGGACGTCTGTGGAGGCGGCCGAGGCCCTCGAGCTCGGCTGTCATCTCGGGTTTGCCGGAATGGTGACCTTCCGCTCCTCGGCCGGGCTCCGCGAGGTCGCGGCGACGGTGCCGATCGACCGTCTCCTCGTCGAGACCGACAGTCCGTTTCTCTCCCCGGAGCCGCTTCGCGGACGACGCAACGAACCGGCCCATGTCGTCCATACGGCTCGATGCCTCGCCTTGGCCCGGGGCGTGTCACTCGAGGTCCTCGCCGCGACGACGGCCGCCAACGCCCGCAGGCTGTTCCGATGCGGGGGATGAGAGCGCACGACGATCGACCGCGCTCCCGTCCAGATCGGCGTTATTCCTTCCGCTCCCCTCTGCCCAGTCCTACGGAGATCCAGCCATGGTCCGCACGCCGAGCACGATGTTGCCACTGGGCACCACCGCCCCGAACTTTTCCCTCCCCAATGTCGACGGCCGGATCCTTGGCCTCGACGACGTCGCCGGGGAACGGGGCACGGTCGTCATGTTCATCTGCAACCACTGCCCGTTCGTGAAGCACGTGGCCGACCAGCTTGCCCAGCTCGGTCGGGACTACGCGCCGCTCGGCATCGGCTTCGTCGCCATCAGTTCCAATGACGTCTCCGGACATCCGGCTGATTCGCCGGAGCAGATGATCCACGAGGCGGAGGCCCGCGGCTACCCGTTCGCGTATCTCTATGATGAGACCCAGGACGTGGCCCGCGACTATCGGGCCGCGTGCACGCCCGACTTCTTCGCCTTCGATGCCGGGCGTCGGTTGGCCTATCGTGGCCAACTCGACGGGAGCCGCCCGGGAAACGGGGTCGCGGTAACGGGCGCCGATCTCCGTGGGGCCCTCGCCGCCCTCGTGGTGGGGAAGCGGCCCTCCGCGGAGCAGCGCCCCAGTCTCGGCTGCAACATCAAGTGGAAGCCGGGTCGCGAGCCGGAGTACTTCACAGGAGGATGACCCCGGCCGGGCCGTCGACCCCGGCCGAGCTTCAGCGGCGTGGGCCGTCGTTGGGCTTCTTTGGCCCCTGCGCGGCGCCGCGGTCGGCCAAGCGTCCGAGCCCCTCGGTATCCCCCGGCTCGAGCCTGGCGGCCCGGAGATTCTCCCGCTGGATGGCCTCGTAGACCTCCTGCCGGTGAACCGGAATCTCGGAAGGGGCATTGATCCCCAAGCGGACCTTGTCTCCCCGAATGTCAACGATCGTGACAACGATGTTGTCACCGATCATGATGCTTTCATCACGCTGTCTGGAGAGCACGAGCATCGGTCGATCCTTCCTGATCCTGTCGTGGAGCCGACATTCCCCGGTCGGCTTGCACTTTCATTATGCGCTCTTTTTTAGGCCGGGAGTCGCGCAGGGCAATTCGTACTGCATCGGAAGCTCACCGCTGGCAACGACTTGGCGGCCGGTGCGGGCTTCGAGGTTAATGACGATCGGAGCTTTGAGATTGAGGGTGAGGGTTCTACCGTTGCTGCCGACGATCACGACCACCTGGGCCTGGCGGAGGTCGGCGATGGCAAGCGGCGTGAGCTCACTGCGCGGGATGCGCACCTGGTAATCGGGCACGAACCGTCTCGGGCTTACGACTGCGAGGGCGACGTCTCCCCGGGTCGTGCTCTGAAGCCAACCGAGGGCGTCGTTCGTCGCGTCTGCCAGCAGGGCCCAATCGCGGCAGCCCTCGAGCCCGGGAAGTCCGCTGGGGAAGCTGATGATGTCGGCGGCGTCGATGTCGATGCGCCCGAATCGTGAGGTGTTGATGCGCATGGCCAGGGCACTCCTTTGCCGGACGGTGCAGGATGGCTCCGGTGTCGGTGCCTTCCCTTCAGTAGGAGAGATCGGCCGATGGCGGTGTCGGGGTCGAGAAAAAAGGTTTGGCGAAACGGGGAGGGTCTGGCAGAGGATGCGGCTCGGGGAAACTGGGGGACGCGCCGCTTGGCACCCCTGGCACCCCTGGCACCCCTGGCACCCCTGGCACCCCTGGCACCCCTGGCACCCCTGGCACCGCGACCGCCGTGATCGATTCGACCAAGACGGTCGCGCCAACCGATCTCATCGTTGTCGTCGAGGGTCCGGTCGACGGGGGTCACTGCCACATCGGCTGCGCCCGCCAGGCGGCCAGGGGGGCGAGGATCAGAAGCGGGGCCCAGGCCCCGACCGACGGGCTGATGACGTAGCTCGATGCCGCCGCGTGGCAGCCGAGCGTCACGAGGAAGAAGATCACCGTCATGGCAACGCATAAGCCGACGGCGACGAAGATCCCGCGCCGGTTGGGACCGACCACGAGCGGGATGCCGAGGAGGGCCAGCGACATGTCGAGGAACGGTGCCACGAACCGGGAATGCACCCGGAGTGGGATGTCGGCGCCGACTCCGAGCGCCGGGTTGGCGATCGACGCCACAAGTTCGGGGGTCGACGAGTACTGGGTCCAGTTCGACGAACCGATCAGTTGCTCGAAGGAAACGTCACTGGCGAGGAAGCACTGGCCCGGTTCGAGCCAATCGGCCCCGGACCTCGTCTGGATGATCGTTCGGCCGCCGAACTCGATCGACGAGAGCCGGTCGATCCCGGCAGGCTCGCGGACCGCCCCGAGGAGGTAGCCTGCCGGATGGCGGGCATCGGCGGCGAGCCAATGCGCCTCGGCCGCATCGATCTGTGTCCCGTGTTCGGACAGTGAAGGCGGGAGGAGAAGGCTCGGTGATTCGATCCGACGTGGAGCCGCCTGCACCGAACGGCCGCGGAACAGGACCTCGGTCGCGTGGTCGTACCGGGCCTCGAAAGCCTGGTCTTTGTTGCCCTTGAGGTCCTGGGCGTTCCGCGAGAAAGCTTCCCGGATCTTGGGGAGAACCAGTTCTCGGTTGGCGCCGGCGAGGATCGCCACGACGGCCGCGAAGGCGATCGACCCGCGGGCGATCCGCCAGCGCGTGACCCCGGCGGCGAGGAGGGCGGTCAGTTCGTTGTGGCGCTCGAGCCACGACAGGGCGAACATGGCGCTGGCCAGGGAAATGATGGCGCTTGTGGCATCGAAGAACGAGATCAGCCGGTAGCCGTAGTACTTTCCGAGCACCTTCCACAATCCGCCGCCGTCGGCCGCGTGCGAGACGAACTCCTCCATGTTGGTGAAGGCGTCGACAACGAACGTCAGCCCTGCCAGACTGACGAACACGATCACGAAAGCGTGGAACTGGGCGCGGACGATGTAGCGATCGATCAGCATGCCGGGCCTTGAAACAGCGGAAGCTTGGGGGCCCGGATGGGGCCTCGGGGGGCGGAGGATAGGGTTGTCCGGAAACAGCGTCAACCTGGCTCGAAACGGGATCTCGCCGGTGATTACACGGGGGTGGACGTGGCTGGCGCAGCAGGGCCGGGCGTGGTCCGCGCCTGCGGTTGACCTGCTTTTCCCCCCCCGCTGCGAGCTTTGTCATCGGGAAGAGATGGTCGTGCCGTCGGCCGGAGCGGCGGCGACGTCCGCAGGCGCGGCCGTCCCTTACCGCACCCCTCTCCCCCTCTGCGAAGCGTGTGTCGGGGAGCTTTCCGATCCTCGACCGCGCTGCCTGCGGTGTGGGCAGCCGGGAGGGAGCCAGCGCTGCCGGTCATGCCGGGGGCGGTGTCGTGACTGGGACGGGATCGTCGTGCTGGGGAGCTATGGCGGCACGCTCCGTCAGGCGGTGCTCCATGCCAAGAGGCCACGGGGCGACAACGTGGCGGCGGCGCTCGCCACGCTCCTTCACCGCCACCATGCCGAAACCATCCTCGCCTGGAAGCCTGATATCGTCGTGCCGGTGCCGATGCACTGGTGGCGGCGCGTCGAGAGGGGCACGAGTGCCGCCGATGTAATGGCCGAGCGTCTGGGGCGTCTCGCCGCGATTCCGGTCCGGCGGTTGCTGCGGCGCACACGGGCGACGGTGATGCAGAACCGGCTGCCGTTCGAGGCGCGCCGCGCCAACGTCCTCGATGCGTTTGCCGTCGGCCGCGGGGGGGGAACGGGGAAACGGGTGCTCCTCGTCGACGATGTCGTCACCACCGGTGGTACGCTGTCCGCCTGCCGACGGGCCTTGTCGACGGCGGGCGCCGCCGCCGTTCATGTGGCCGTCGTGGCCCGGGCCGATCATGGCAACGATGCGGAACCCGAGCGGGATGGTGACCTGGAATGACAACCACCGCGCCGACGCAACGGCGCCGAGCATGGAAGGATGCGTGATGGAACGGCCGGAGATCTGCGTCGGGACGAGGGGGAGTGCGCTGGCACGGACGCAGACGGGATGGGTGGTCGATCAGTTCCGGTCCCGCGGCCATGAGGTGACCGTCGAGCTCGTCTCGACCCGGGGCGACGTCGTCACCGATGTGCCGATCGCCGCGATCCGCGGGGGGGATGGGGTGTTCGTCCGTGAACTCGAACGGGCCCTGCTCGAGGGGCGGATCGATGCGGCTGTTCACAGCCTTAAGGACCTCCCCACTGCCGTCACGCCGGGGCTCGAACTGGCCTCCGTGCCCCTCCGCGCCTCCCCCTTTGATGCCTTCGTGGGGCGGACAAGCCCGACGATCGACCAATTGCCCCCGCGCGCCGTCGTCGGCACCTCCAGCATCCGCCGCGTCATGCAGCTGCGGGCCCGGCGGGCCGATCTCGATTTCCGCTCGGTGCGGGGGAACGTCGACACCCGCCTCCGCCGGCTCGACGAGGGGGAGTGTGATGGCCTGATCCTCGCGGCCGCCGGTCTGGGGCGTCTCGGGTTGGAGCAGCGGATTACGGAGGTCCTCCGGCCTGAATCGTTCTGGCCCGCCGTCGCGCAAGGCGCATTGATCGTGCAGATCCGCAGCGGCGATGCCCGGATGGCGGCCATCGTCGGGGAGATCGACGATCCCTCCTCCCACGCGGCGGTGGAGGCCGAACGCGCCTGTCTGGCGGGCTTGGCGGGGGGGTGTCTGGCCCCGATCGGTGCCTGGGCCCGCTTCGAGGGAGATCGGCTCCATCTCGGTGCCTGCGTCCTCGGGCCGGATGGCGACGGGATCGAGCGGATCGTCTCCCGGGCGGTTGCCGATGAAGCCGAGTCCCCCGACCGCCTCGGTCGGAGGGTGGCCGAGGCGCTGCGTGGCCAGGGGGCCGATCGGATGCTCGAGGCGGCGCGGCAGGCCGAATCCCTCCGCCGGCAGGCGTGAAGCCGTCTTCAAGGGCCGCCCAACCGGGTGTCCAAGGTGGGGGAAGAGCGTCCCGAAAGGGGGAATTCTCCCCGCTCGTTGTGGCCCCGGGGGTATGCAGTTATAGTTATCCGAAACCACGTCTGTGCCACATCACATGAAGGAGAGAAGAGAGCATGTCCGTCAAAGTTGTGATCGCCGACGACCATGAAGTAGTGCGCTGTGGGCTGGCCAGCCTGCTGGCGGGATCCGAGGTCAAAATCCTCGGGGAAGCGTCCAACGGTGATGAGGCACTGAAGCTGGCCAAGAAGCTCAAGCCCGATGTCGTGCTCCTCGACATCCGGATGGCCGGCAAGGATGGGCTGGCGACGCTGGAGAAGCTCCGGGCCGAACTTCCGACTGCCCGGGTGGTGATGCTCTCGACATTCGACAATCCGACCTACGTCGCCCGTGCGGTGGCTGCGGGGGCCCACGATTACATCCTCAAGGGTGCCTCGCGGAGCGAGATCATCGCGGCGATCACCGGCGCCGCCGCCGGCCAACTCCCGGCCAAGGCTGGGGAGCTCCGCCGGGTGGCAACAACGATGGCCAACCGGGTGGCCACGCCCGATCCCGACATCCCGCTCACGCAGCGCGAGACGCAGGTGCTCCGGCACATGGCGCTGGGGCTCTCCAACAAGGAGATAGCCCAGTCATTGACGATCAGTGTCGAGACGGTCAAGGAGCACGTCCAAAACATCCTCCGAAAGATTGCGGTCTCCGACCGCACCCAGGCTGCTGTCTGGGCCGTGCGTCGCGGCCTCGTCTGACAGCGGCCCCGGGGAACGAGCTCGCGTTCGTTCCCCGGCGGCTCTGCTGCTAACGGGCCCGTGGATGGGCTTTGTCGAAGGCGTCGAGGAGACGTGTCGTCGTCACGTGGGTGTAGATCTGGGTCGTGACCAGGCTCTTGTGACCGAGCAGTTCCTGGACGCTACGGATGTCGGCGCCGGCGTCGAGGAGATGGGTGGCGAAACTGTGCCGCAGGGTGTGGGGGCTCGCCCGCCCGGAGAGCCCGGCCGTGAGCAGGTGCTTCTCGAGGAGCCGGGCGACTCCGCGGACCGATAGTCGCGTGCCGAACTTGTTCGTGAACAGTGGTTGAACGCGGGCAACGGCCGTCGCGCGGGGGCTGGCACGCGACGCCAGCCAGCTTTCGATCGCTCCGCGGGCGTGACGGCCGACGATCCCCAGTCGCTCCCGACGCCCCTTTCCGCGGACCCTGGTGGTGCCACCACGGAGGTCGAGGTCGCCGTCATCGAGGGTCACCAACTCGCGAACTCGAAGCCCGGCCGAGTACATCAGCTCGAGAATCGCCCGATCCCGCAGTCCACCGGCGGCCTTTGGTTGGGGGGCGGCAAGGAGGCGACCGATTTCCTCGCCAGTGAGGAACTTGGGGAGTTTCCGCGCCCGCTTCGGACCGCGGAGTGGCTTGGCGGGATTCGTTCGCACCCATCCTTCGCGCTGGCCGAAGGCGTAAAAACTTCGGGTGCTCGCCAATTTCCTGGCCACGGTGGCCGGCGCATATCCGGCGGCGTGGAGCCCGCCGGCGAATCGCCGCAGGATCATGCTCGTCGCCTCATCGGGGGTCCGACAGCCGGCCGAGGCAAGGAACTCGACCAGTTGGAGGAGATCCTCTCGGTAGCTCTTGACGGTGAAGGGTGAGCATCCCCGTTCCGCGACCATCGCGCCGAGGAAGCGATCGATCACCGGAGAGAATCCGGCGCTGGCTTGGGGGGGCAGGGAAGTCATCACGAACCTGCCAGGGGGGCGGATCAGGCCGTCCGGTCGGCCGGCGGTACGAAGCGGACCCGGTTCACTCGTGGGGCGGCGTGGCGGACCTTTTCACCGAGCACGGCGGCGTCGTGCCAGGAGAAACTGAGATCCGGGTCGGAGGCGAATCGGCTCAATGTGCGGAGGGCCTCGACACGGCTGTCGTCGTCATAGAGGAAGACGTACCGTTCGCCTCCCTTGACCAGGGCCATGACGTTGATGTCGCGGGCGGGCATGGTGTAGACCCTGTGGGTCGAGGGAACGGCGGCGGACGTGCAAACCTCCGCACTGTGGATATCGGCCCGGCCCTCCCGGGGGCCACACGATTCCGATCATCGCCCCCCGAATCGCTCCCATCCAGCCAATTCCCTGCGACGCCCTCGTTCCCCCGCCGCGATCCTCGTCGGCGCAGCTTGCCCGGGAAGCCGATCCAGCGTGGGCGCCGGTCGACGGTGTCAGAACAGGTCGCCAAAACCGCGCAGTCCGATCGGTTCGCGGGCAGTGAATGGCTCACCGCGGGCAACTCCGATCATCGAGCCCCACCAGCGCGCGGCGGCGTCGACACGTTCCGGCACGGACGGTGACGAAGCCGGGGACAACTCGGGGGTTGGGAACTGGCTCGCGTAGCAGGCGATGCTGCGGGCCTTGGTCTCCCAGGTGTCGCTGATGTCGACGATGAAGGCGGGGCGGAGGAGGACCTTGAGATGGACGCACGGGTAGTGGTAGACGCGCGACGGGTGCCAGGGCTCACCGGGCAGGTCGCATTTGGTGAGCTTTGCCCAGAATCGCGCCGCATCGACCAGGCGGGTGGCGGCGACGTGGTCGGGGTGGGCGTCCACCCAGTGTGGCGAGAACAGCCATCGCGGGCGGGTGCGGCGGATCGTGGCGGCGAGGCTTGCCCGGGCGGCGAGTGTGGCGCGAAGGCGACGGTTGGGAAGACCGAGATTCTCGCGCCACTCGATTCCGAGCACGGCTGTGGCGGCGGCGGTCTCGCGGGCGCGGATCTCCGGGGTTCCGCGCGGCGTCGGTTCCCCGTCGGTGAGGTCGAGGACGCCGACGCGCAACCCGCGGGCGAGCATCAGCGCAATGGTGCCCCCCATGCCGAGCTCGGCGTCGTCTGGATGGGGAGCGATGACGAGGGCATCGAGCATGGGATTCTCGGGGGAGGCCGGGGTGAAGGAGCGGGGCGTGCGGTTGCCAGGCAGCTCCACCGGAGCATACTCTCCCCCCCATGAGTATCTCCCATCCCCCGGCCCGACAGCCCCCAGCCTCCCGTTGGGATCTCGACGAAGCCGCCGCCCACGCCCGTCGGGCCGCGGTGCTCGCGTCGGTCGAATCGATCCTCGGGTGGGACGAACAGACGATGCTGCCCCCCGCCGGCGGCGCTCACCGGGCCGACCAGGTGGCCGCCGTCGCCTCCTTGGCCCACAGCCTGCGCACCGATCCGGCCCAGGGAGATCGGTTGGAGCGGTTGGCGGCGGCAATGGAGGGGGAGGGGAAGGGGGAGGGAGAGGGAGAGGGGGGCGACTGGAGTGCGAACGAGCGGGCGACGGTCCTCCGTCTCCTCCGGGATCATCGCAAGTATGTCCGCCTCCCAGCCCGGTTGGTCGAGGAGACCGCCCGGGCCTGCATCGACGGCCAGCAGGCCTGGGTCGACGCGCGGCGACGCTCCGATTGGAAGGGCTTCGCTCCGAAACTCGCCCGCATCGTCGCTTTGAAACGCGAACAGGCGAGCTGCCAATCGCCCGATCTCGATCCCTACGATTCCCTCCTCGACGACCACGAGCCCGGTGCCCGGGCGAGTGACATTTCGGCCCTCTTCGACCGCCTCCGGCCGAGCCTCGTGCCCCTCGTCCGGGCCTGCACGGGGGCCCCCCACGCGCCACTCGACAACGTCCTCCGGGGGCGGTTTCCGCGCGGGGCCCAGGAGGCGTTTGTCCGGACCGTGGCCGAAAGGATCGGTTTCGACTTCAACCGGGGACGCCTCGACTCCTCGGAGCACCCGTTTTGCAGCACGATCGGGCCGCATGACTGCCGGATCACCACCCGCTGGGACGAGTCGTATCTGCCGACCGCGCT
>SIAG01000134.1 GCA_009691925.1 Planctomycetaceae bacterium | reverse complement strand
TATCCTCGAGGGGGCCATGGGGGCCGGACAGATCGGCATCCCCTGTCCCCCCAGTATGCGACGGGCCCCACCCTTGGGGCCAGACGGATCGGCTGACGGGGAAAACGGCCCGGCGGCGCCGCGGGCGCCGCCGGCACATCACAGGGGGGCGGGGAGGTCGCGACGGCAAAAGACCACGCCGCCGATGACATACGCCACGCACCCGACGCCGAGAAGAATGCCGTCGTAAACGAGGAGATTCGCTGCGGCAGATTCGGTGGGGCGGAGGAGGAGTGGAAATGATGCGTCGTAAACGAGGAGATTCGTCCAGCCAACTGCGGGGTCCCCGACCAGCCGCTGCGGTTCGTAGGCATTCAGAAAGGAGAGGTAGCCGACCCAGCCAAACGCCCCGCTCATTCGGCCGACGAGCTTCGCTAGGAGGGAGAAGACGTAAAAACCGGACATCACGCCGATCGTCCGCCAGCGATAGCTGTCGGCCGCTGACACGCAGGCGGAGATCCCGGCCAGGCAGACCATCAGGCCGAAGACATTGGCGACCGGAAGCAGGAATCGATCCGGCTCGACCTTGCCGGCCCACGGACCGTAGGCCACCGCCGCGGACACCGAGAGGGCCAGCACGCCGCACAGGCAGGCCGCCGCCGCGGTTGTCGCCAGCGCCTGAGTTACCCACACGGCCAGGCGCCGCACCGGCTGCGCGAGGAGCAACTCCATCGTGCCCCGTTCGAGCTGCCCCGACACGGCATCGCTCCCCCGGGTGATCCCCCAGACCGTCGCCGCGAGCACGACGACCGGATCGACGAAGGCCAGCGCCACCCGGCCGGCGTGGGTCGCAACCTCGGAGAACGGCACCCCGGAGAGCCGCTGCCAGTCCTTCGGGATCGCCTGAAGGAGCACGTCCTGGAATGCCAGCATCGGAATCTGCGCCGATAGCCAGAGGAACAGCCAGGGGAACACGCCCCACAGCGCGGCAAACGCCAGCACGAGCCCGCGCTGATCACCCCAGGTTTTGCGCCAGATGGCGGTATTCCACACGCGGTCACCCATGGCGATGAAAACGGTCATAGACGGCATCGAGCCCGACGGGGTCGACCCGGATCTCACCGAGAGGGAGCGTCGACAGCCAGCCGAGGAGCGGCCGCAACGAATCAGCTGTCTCGAGGACGACCGTGCCGTCGCGGTCGCGGGTGACGGTGACATGCTCGCGGAGCTCCGCCGGCACCTCTCCCATCGCCCCCTCGAGCCGGGCGGTAATGCGGTGATGGCGGCGGAGCTGCGCGACCGACTGCTCGTGAACAACCCGCCCGGCGCGGAGGATCACGACGCGGTCACACGTTGCCTCGACCTCAGACAGGACATGCGAGGAAAACATCACCGTTCGGCCGGCCGCCTGCGCCTCGCGGACGAGATCGAGGACGACCGCCCGGGCCGTTGGATCGAGGTTGGCCGTCGGTTCGTCGAGGATCACGAGGGACGCCTCGGTGGCGAGAACGACGGCTAGGGCGAGTTTTTGCCGCATGCCCGTGCTCATCCGCGCGACCTGACGCGAACAGTCGAGATCGAGGCGCCGGGCGATGCGCGTGGCCGCGTCACGGCGACATTCGCGGCGCAATCCGGAGAAGAAATCGAGGACCGCATGGCCCGACATCCGGCGGAAGAGGCGGGCCTCCCCAGGGAGATAGGTAGTCGCAGCCCTGACAGCGAGCGAGTCGAGAGCGCAGTCGTGCCCCGCCACGCGGGCCGTGCCGGAGGTGGGATGAATGAAGCCGAGAAGAAGGCGGAGGAAGGTCGTCTTCCCCGCGCCATTGGGGCCGAGGAGGCCGAACACCTCCCCCTGACGGACGGCCAACGAGCAGCCCTCGAGCGCCGTGAACGGGCCATACCGCTTCGTGAGTTGATCCGCTTCGACGAGCATTGACCGCCTGGCAGGACCGGGGACACTAGCCTCTGAGGAAATAATAGCCGGCCAGGCCGAAACCGATGAGGGCCACGATCCGGCGGACCACCGGCGCCGGCATCCGCCGCATCAATCGGACGCCAACCACCGCGCCGCAGATCGACGCCAGCGCCATCACCAGGGCCAGCGGCCAGGAGACGATGCCGCCCCCCCCCCCGACGCCGCTCGAGAGGATCGACGCGGACGCGAACACGACTGCTGTGGTGCCGTTGACCGCCGTCGCAAGGAGATTCTTAACGGCGTTGATCCGGTGGATGTCTCCCACCCCGAGGCATCCCAGGACGGCGAGCATGAGGATGCCGATCGCGGCGCCGAAATAGCCGCCGTAGACGGCCACCAGGAACTGGAGTCCCCAGGCGAGGAGGAACATCCCGCGGGTCGGCTCGCCGTTGGGGGTGGCCCCCGATCCGCCAGCGGCGAGCCGGGCGGCAAGACGGGGCTGGAGCGCGAACAACACCGCCGCACCGAGGATCAGCCAGGGGACGAGCCGGCCGAACCAGGCCGGGGGCAGCGCGAGCAGAAGCGCGGCGCCGACGATCGCCCCCCCGACACTCGCCGGCAGGAGCCAGCGGGTCCAGCGGGTCAAGCGCGGCTGGCCATCCCGCTCGGCACGCCCCGCCCAGGCTGCGGCAATCGCGCCGGGCCAGAGGCCGAGGGTGCTGGTCGCGTTGGCGGCCACCAGTCCGGCCGGGCCATCAGGAAGGATCGCCGCCACGACCGGGAAGGTGAGGATCGTGCCCCCCCCCGCCACGGCGTTGACCGCTGCGGCGATGAAGCTGCTGGCGGCGAGGAGCAGCAGTTGCTCCGGAGGGAAGGCGTTCGACGCCCCTCCGACCGAGGCGATATCGGCAGCCAGCGGAAGGGGCATCACTTCGCCCCCCGGACGGCCGCCGGATCGCGCTTGCCCGCCGCCGGCAACGCGGCCGGACGGCCACCGATGCCCTTTGCTGCGGCCGCTTCGACCGGGGCGCTGATCCCGCCATCGACAAGCATGTAGCCGGCCCAGAACAAGGGGTGACGCATGTCGGTCAGCACCGTCTGGCCAACCCCCCGGATCCGCCCCTCGAACGCCGGATCGGGCTCCTCGGCGGAGACAAGATCGACCGCCCGCCGCCAACTCGCCGCCGGGATCGCCGTCGGATCGTCGCTGTCGCGGACGAGCTCGGCCACGAGATCGGTGGTCGACTTCCCCCCCATCCGCCAGCGACTGATAAGCGCCGTGCGGGCGCCGGCGGCCAGCACGTCAGTGGCGGCAATGAACAACTCCTCCCCCGGCCGGGACTGTGGCTTGGTGAGCCCCGAGGCCATCGCCGACTGAACCCCCGGGAGGATGACCAGTGGCGGACGTTTGTGCGGCGAAGCGAGCCAATCGTTGAACGTCATCCCCGACTTGGCCCCACGGTCGGGCGGACGACCGAACAGGCCGCGCAAGCCCACCGGCCCCTCACCGGCGACATTGATCTCGTCGAGGACCACGAGCGTCTCGCACAACGCAGCCGGGAGCAACGGCGAGACGACGACACCATGCTGCTGAAGTGGCTGAGCCGGGAGGACAACGGCGCGTTCGAGGGCGTGCTTGAGGCGGTCGACCGCCTCCCCGATCGCCTCCGGCCGTTCCCCGCGGACGGCGCGGCCGGCATGGATGCCAATCGGCCCACGCCCGGCCGGCGGCTCCAACGGCGCCGGTGGCCTGCCAGCGACGGCCAGACTGCGGGTGGGGGCGTAGCGGATACGGCAGACGTCTCGCAGGAGCGGCGGCGGCTCGACGGTCGCCGCATCGCCGTCGGCGGGCTCGCCGGCGGAACCGGTAGGGAGGAGTTCAAACGGCAGATACCACAGCGCCCCGTCGGGCACGATCACGAGCTCCTCGATCCCCTCCGAGAGTGTGACCTTCGACTGCTCGAAGAGGAGTCGTTCGACGGTGACCATCGCGGCCCGCCAGTCGGAGGCGATGATCCGATCGGTCCCCACCGGCACGTGGGGGTCGAACAGGCACAGGGCCTTCGCCAGGTGGGTCAGCTCCCGGGCCAGGGCCGCCGGTTGCCGGACCTGCCACAGGGCGACGCGGTCACGAGACTCAAGCGCTCCCCACAGACCCGACGCGCCCCAATGAAAAGAGAGGAGCAGTTCGCCCGGAGCCAACCTTCCACGGACATCGGCCGGGGGGAGGAGCGGGGGAAACTCAAGCCCGATCGGCTCCCGGCCGGCGGCGAGCTGATCGATCAAGACCCCGCGCCGGGCCGAGCCCTGCGCGAACGATTCCCAATCCCTCGGCTCGCCCGGCGGACCGGCCCGGCGCGGCGGACCGGCGCCGCCATCCCCGCCGGCGGAGGCAAGGAGCGCGGCAGTCAGCGCCGTCCGCAGGCGGGCGTCCTCGTCGACGAGTCGGGCCAGTTCCGGATGGCGCCTGAAGAGTCCCGTCCGGCCAGCGACGGCGTCAGGCCCCAGCCCGGAGGGATCGGGGCCGAGCAGACGCTCGAGCCCCAGCCGTCGCCCTCCCACCGGCTGCGTGTCGAGCCACCGGGCCCGGGCCGAGGCCTCAGCGGCGGCCAGAGCCGCATCGCCGCCACGGCGCGCTGCGACCAACATCCACGCTTCGTGGGCCTCGGGGCGGGGCGTCGTCATCGCCGCGAGCGTGGCCAGCGGATCGATGACAAGCTCCCGCGGCGGCGGGTCGCCGAGGAGCCTCGCGAACAGCACGTCGGCCTGCCGGTCGGAGATCGTCGTCGCCCCGGCCATCACCATCTCGACCAGCCTTCCGGTCTGGAAGAGGCGCGGGGAACGGGGGCGGGCGATCGCCAAGGCACGCTCCATCTCGGCATCCCCTGTGGCCGGATCGCCGCCGCCGTACGCCGTCAGGGCCGCGGCATGCGCGACGATGGCGCCCGGCGTCCCCTGGCCGGCATCCGTGCGGAGAAACCGCCCGTCGACCTCTCCGAGCCGGGCCCGCGCCCCCTGGAGATTGCCGGCGGCAGCCAACGCCTCCGCTGCGTGCGCCAGGAGGGTGGTCCGCAGCACGGGCAATCCACCGCGGGCCCACTCGCAGCCCCCGTGGACGGTCGCCGGCACCCCCGGCGTGCCGGCGGCCTGGTGGGCGGCAAGCGCCATCCGGAATCCCTCCTCGAGCGCTCGGGTATCGCCGAACTCAGCCGCCGCGTAGGTCGCCTCCTCGAACCACCGCGCCGCGCCGATGGAATCGTCGCGGGCCAACGCGATCCGTCCGAGCACGAGCAGCCCCCAGGCCGTCAAGGGGTGATCGAGTTTGCCGCCGAGGGCCACGCCGCGCTCGAGCAGCGGCACCGCCTGATCGAGCCGGCCCTGCGACCAGGCCGCGGTTCCCAGCGCCACGTCGATCCACGACTGCGACCAGTGGTTCGGGGGCGCCGGGCGCTTCGCGAGGGCGTTGTTCAACCCATCGATCGCATTCCCCTCGCCGGCGAGCGGCCCGAGGATCACGGCCCGCCGGTAGATCGCGATCACGAGGGCCCGCATGATCTCATGAGGACGGATCGGAACATTGACCGGGGCCGCGAGCACTCCCCCCTGCTGGAGCACCTTCTGGGGATCGACCGGCGTCTGCCGGATCGTCATCGTGTCGGGAAACGTTGCCGGCTTGGTGCCCCGCGCGCTCCGCCCCCAGGTGGCCACGCGCGGGCGCGGCGAAGGCTGCGGTCCCTGGGTCGGAAACTGGACCGCCAGCAACCACTCGGCATGCACGGTGCCGAGGCCGATCGCCTCCTCGTAAGCGGCGACGGAATCCCGCCAGCTACCGAGCTCATACTGCGATTCACCGATCGCGGTGGCGGAGGCGATCGAGTCGATCCAGCGCTGGTTCCCGGCACGGATCCCCGCCCCGTAATCCCGGCTGGCCGTTTCCAGGGCCACGCTAAAGTCGCCGTTGGCCAGCGCCGCGAGCGTGGCATCAAAGGCGACCGTCGGCACTGTCTGCGCCCCGCGGGGCACGATCTGGGCCCGGGCCACCCCCAGGCTCAACAGGGCCATCACCGCGAGGATCGCGGCCGATCGGCGGAACAGCGACTGCCAGGGAACATCACGCCACATGGCGTCAGTTGTACACCCTCCCCACGCGCCCGCCGACCCGAGTCGAGTCCGTGACGAGGAATCCCAGCCCGCCGTCAGACCGTCGACCGACCGGTAGTCTGGGAAACGTCGGGCAGCCGGGGAGGCTCCGCTAGCGCCGTTTCGAACGATCGCAACGGTTTGTCAAAGTTTGCCAGTTCTGCCGGCCGATACCACTGCGGTCGGCGGCGGATCGACCCTGCCGGGCCTGGCCCGACAGCGAACCGTGACGCGGAACAAAGCACCGATGCAGGGGCGAGAACCATGAGATCATCGACTCCGGAACGGCCGACCCATACCGAGACCCGCCTCGGCGTCCGCGCGGCCCTGCTGGCGGGCGTGGCCCTGGCCAGCGTCGGGCTGACGGGGTGTCAGGTCGACATCGGGGGGCAGACGCTCCCCAGCGCCTACTACCTCCAGGACGACATCCAATACTTCCCGGCCGGACCGGAGTTCAAACTCTCCAAGGAAGCAGCCGCTCTCAAGGCTGCCACCCCGGTCCCGGCCGACGACTGCTGCAACTGACCGCAGGGTGCCACGTCTCTGTCCGGAACCTTGGCACCGAAGACTCTCTCCGACACCCCGTCTCCTCGGACGGGGTGTCGCTGTTTTCAAGCGCGTTCAACGCCGCCGTCACGGCCGCGTGAATCCGCGGCCGCCGAGCCAATCGACCAGACGCGCCGGCCAGTCGGCGGTGCCCGGGGA
This sequence comes from Planctomycetaceae bacterium, assembly GCA_009691925.1. Taxonomy (GTDB): domain Bacteria; phylum Planctomycetota; class Planctomycetia; order Pirellulales; family UBA1268; genus QWOP01. Next base: position 3,063 of record SIAG01000134.1, on the reverse strand, counting down.
CTGCTCCCGGCGCCGCAGGCCGTAGCCATGCCCCCCGCGCTCGTAGACGTGCAGTTCGGCCGGCACCTTCGCGTCGAGCAGCGCGGCAAACAGCGCCACCGCACCCTCCGCCGGCGAGGCGGTGTCGTCCGCGGTCTGGGCGATGAACATCGGGGATGTGGCGGCATCGATCTCGACCCCCGGCCACAGCCCCCTCCCTTCCTTGCCAAGCACGCGCCACGGGTAGACGAGGATCGTGGCATCGGGCCGTGCCGACGGGGCGGCGTCGGCCCCCGGGAACGACGCCTTCGTGGTGGCAGCCACCAGCGCCGCGTGGCCCCCCGCGGAAAAACCCATCAGCCCGATGCGGTCCGGATCGATTCCCAACTCGGGCGCCCGCTCGCGGACCACCGAGACACTCTTCTGGGCATCCATCACCGGCCCGGCATCGGGATTCGCGAAGGCACCGGTGGGGACCCGGTAGAGGAGGGTGAGGGCGACGATGCCATGCCCATTCAGGAACCGGCCAATCTCCCCCCCCTCATGGTCATCGGCAAGGATGGAATACCCCCCACCTGGGAGTATGATCACCGCCGGACGGGGCCCACTGTCACGCGGCGGCAGAGGATAGAGGATGAGCCGAGGATCGGAGACGAACGACCGGCGCTGGATGTCGTCCTTCCCCCGTTCCACCTTCTCGGCCGGATCCTCCGGCACCCGATCCCCCGGCACCCCTTCCGGCCAGAGGCGGATCTCACGATCCGCGTCGGCGGCAGTGGCGCCGTCGGACCCGATGGTGAACATCGCGGCCAGGAAAAAAGGGATGACGCCGGGGCATCGCGCGCGCATGGCTTTCGTCTCGGGGGAGGTCAGGGTGGACGGGACGATCCACCTGCGTCAGGAAAACGGGTCAGGAAAACGGGTTGCCGCGGGGAACGATCGGCCAGACGATGCGCTCGCCGGAGAGCCCCGACGCGAAGGCCGCGGCCGTCATCTCCACCGTTGTCTGGCCGGCGAACATCCCCGCCGTCGGCTCCCGGTCCTCGACGATCGCCGCGACGAGATCGGCAGCGGCCCGCCGCGCCCACGACGCGCGCTCGGCGGTCCGATCGGCTTCCTCGACGGGGAGTCCGGCGCCGATCCCCTCGGGGCCGATCGGCAGCCAGGGAACCTCCTTGTCGACTCGCCACAGCGGCGCCTCGCGGAGATACGCGTGGGGAAGGTTGTCGGGGCGGATGTGGATCGCTCCCTTCGTGCCGACGAGGGTAAGGGAGAAGTTGGGCTGCTTCAGCCCGGCCTCGCGGACGCTGGCGAAGAACCCGACCGGTCCGTCGGCCAGCCCGTACATCGCCTCGACGGCATCGCCGGCGATCGCCCCGAGCCCCTCGGGGCCTTCGGTGGCATCCGCTGGCGTGATCGGCCTGCCGTCGCGCGTGATCGTGGCCTGGCACCAGCGGGGGGACCCGCCGAGGTCGGCCATCATGTCGAGGACGTGGCATCCGAGCACCCAAAAATCCTCGCCGCCGCCACGCGCATCCTCTTTTCCGCGGCCCCGGAGCTCGAGGAGCCGGCCGATACGGCCATCTTCGACGAGATCGCGGACGACCGCGTAGGTGGGGCTGTGGCGGTTGACCATCGCCAGGGCGAGCTTCGTTCCCGAGGCCCGGCAGGCGGCGATGACCGCATCGGCCTCGGCGGCCGTGCGCACGAAGGGCTTCTCCAGAAAGATCCCCTCCACACCCGCCTCCGCGGCGGCGATCGCCATCTCCGCATGGCAGTCGATGTGGCGCATGCAGAGCGAGACGATCTCCGGCTTGACCTCCGCGAGCATCGCGCGCCAGTCGCGGAATCCCAACGGGGGGCTCCCGGCAGCGCGGCCGAGCCGCTCGACGGCCTTGGCGAGGCCGTCGGCCGATTCGTCGGCCACGGCGACCAGCTCCGTTCCCTCGACCGCGGTCCACAGTTCGTCGATCGCGTGCCCCCAGTCGCCCCGTCCCGTCCTGCCGACGACCGCGACTCGCAGCGGTTGCGTTGTCATTTTCTGACCCCTCCCACGATGTCGTCCCACTCCCGCCCGCTGCTGCCACGAGCGGTCGGGAAGCGTATGATCCTCTCCGCCCCGCGGAAGTTGTAACACATGCCGCGCCTCGGAGGTGTCGCCACGATGCCCTGCGACCACGACCACCGCGACGGAACAGGCCACGGCGGCCACCGGCACTTCTCACCGGAGCGGCTCGACCGGGCGATGGCCATCGGCGTCGGTCTGAATGCGGCTTTCGTGCTCGTCGAGATCGCCGCCGGCCTGTGGGGGGGATCGCTGGCGCTGGTGGCCGATGCCGGTCACAATGCCGGCGACGTGGTCGGCCTCCTCCTGGCGTGGGGCGCCTCCCGCCTCGCCCGCCGCCCGCCGACCAACCGCTACACCTGGGGCTTCCGCCGATCGACGATCTACGCCGCCCTGGCCAACGCCTTGCTCCTGATCGTGGCCTGCGGCGGCATTCTCTGGGAGGCGATCCACCGCCTCCGTGATCCAGTCTCCGTGGCGGGGCCGTGGGTGGGGATCGTGGCCGCGGCCGGTGTCGTGATCAACACGCTGACAGCGCTCCTCTTCCTCCGCGGTTCGCACACCGACGCCAACGTCCGCGGGGCCTTCCTCCACATGGCGGCCGATGCCGCCGTCTCGGCAGGGGTGGTCGTGGCGGGGAGCGTGATCGCGTTCACCGGGATCAACCGAATCGACCCGCTGGTGGGGATCGCGATCACGGTGGCGATCCTCGCCGGCACCTGGGGATTGCTCCGCGAGAGCATCGATCTCGCCCTCGACGCCGTGCCGCGGGGACTTGAGCCGGCCGCCATCACCGACCTCCTCGCCGCGATCCCGGGGGTAAGCGAGGTCCACGATCTCCACGTCTGGAATGCGAGCACCTCGGAGATCTCGCTGACGGTCCATCTCGTCGTCCCCGCACGGGATGGACACGAGCAGGTGCTCGCCACGGCGTCGGACGATCTCCGCGCCCGCTTCGGCATCGCCCACACAACGATCCAACTGGAGTCCGAGGAGGCGTGCCGCTGCTGCCCGCAGAG
>SIAG01000133.1 GCA_009691925.1 Planctomycetaceae bacterium | reverse complement strand
GCACGCGGAGACGGCATGCGACCCGGCGATCGACGACCTCGTCGCCGGCTCGATCGAGGCGATCCGGCGTGAGAATCCCGGTTCCCCCGAGATCGGGCTCCAAGCCGCAATCGCCAAGGAATCCCTCGGCCGGACCGCCGAGGCGGAGCAGGACTACCGCCAACTCCTCGCCACCGAGGGCCTGGGGGATGTCCAGGCCGGGATCGTGGCGGCCAACCTCGCCTGGATGCTCGCCCGCCCGGAGACGGCCGACGAGGCGCTCGAGCTCGTCGAGCGGGCGATCCGCGAGCTCGGCCCCCTCCCCGACATCCTCGACACCCGGGCGCTCATCCGCCTCGCCAAGGGACAGACGATCCTCGCCCTCGAGGACATGAACGACGCCGTTCTCTCCCCCTCCCCGCTCAAGTTCCTCCATCTCGCCGTGATCCAGACCGAGCTCACCGACCTTAAAGCCGCCAGCGATTCTTTGGCGCAGGCCAAGGCGCTCGGGCTCGGCCGGGAACGCCTCACCCCCGACGATGCCGCGCGACAGGAGCGGGTGGAGTCGTTGCTCGCTTCCGCCGATGGAAAAAGCTGACATGGAGAGTGTTCGCCCTTTGCCGAGAACCCTGGAACGCCATGCCCGGACACGCCGGTGCGGTCTGCGGAGCCGTTGTGCCGGTCGATGGCTGATCGTCGCCTGGCTGTGCAGCCTCGCGCCGCTCCTCGGTCAGGCGGGCGATCCGCAGGCGGCCGACGGCGCGGAATGGACGGTCCCTTTCGGGGGGAACGCCTACGAAGTGGCGTCGAAGCCCGGCTCGAATGACGGGCTCGAGCGCGGTGGAGCGGAGGTCCGCTGGCACGATCCGGAGACGACCTGGAGCGTTTGGTTCCACATCGACCGATCGGCCGACGCCGCGGTGGAACTGGTCTCAGCGGAAACCGGCGGCCGGGCCGAAGTGGAACTGACGATCGGCGACACCGCCGTCAGCGCCGAACTCTCCGGCGACGATCGCGGCAGCGCCCCGTTCGGGACCTTTCCCCTCGTTGGCCCGGGCTACGTTAGGGCCGAGATCCGGGGGGTGCGCCGCGAGGGGGGGGCATTCGCAAGCGCTCCTGTCCTGCGGATCCGCTCGGAGACGCCTGAGCTCGTCGTGACCGCCGTTACCACCAACGACGGCGGCATGTATTACTGGGGCCGTCGCGGCCCCTCGGTGCACCTTGGTTACTCGCTGCCGGCCGAGAAGGAAATCGAGTACGCCTACGGTGAGGTGACCGTCCCTGAGGGGGAGGATGCCCTCGGCAGTTTCTTCATGGCCAATGGGTTCGGGGAGGGTTACTTCGGCATGCAGGTCAACGGCCTGGCGGAGCGGCGCGTGCTGTTCTCCGTCTGGAGCCCGTTCACGACCGACGATCCGACAAAGGTACCCGAGGCCGACCGCGTCGCGCTGCTCCGCAAGGGGGAGGGGGTGCGGACGGGTGAATTCGGCAACGAGGGGAGCGGCGGGCAAAGTTTCCTCGTTCATCCCTGGAAATCCGGCCTCACCTACCGCTTCCTCACGCGCGTCGAGCCGGCCGGCGACGGGACGACAACCTACACGTCATGGTTCGGCGAGGGGGATGCGTGGCGGTTGATCGCGTCGTTTCGCCGCCCGCGGACCGATCGCCACCTGACGGGCTTCCATTCCTTCCTCGAGAACTTCCTCGACACCACCGGCAACGTCGGCCGACGGGCACGCTACGCGAACCAATGGGTGCGCGACACCGAGGGCACCTGGCACCCGATCAGTACGGCGAGGTTCACCGGCGATGCCACCGCCTCCGGTGGCCACCGCCTCGATTACGCGGGGGGGATCGAAGGGGATGGATTTTTCCTGCGGAACTGCGGTTTCTTCTCGCCGCCGGTGAAGCTCGGCAGCGTGTTCACCCTCGATCCGCCGCCGGCGAAACGGCCGGCGATCGATCTCGAGGCCATGCCCTGACCGACCTGCCCTGCGGCACTCGATGCCGCCGCGGTGCAGGCAGCCGTCAGGCGAACAGCCGCCCCTCGACCCGGCCGGCGACGTCGGTGAGGCGGTGGTCGCGCCCGGCGTGCCGGAAGGTGAGCCGGGTGTGGTCGAGCCCCAGCGCCGCCAGGAGCGTGGCGTGAAAATCGTGCATGTGGACCCGATCGACGACGGCGTGGTGGCCGAAGTCGTCGGTCTCGCCATGGGCATGACCGGCCCGGAAGCCGCCCCCGGCAACCCAAACGGTGAACCCGGCGGGATTATGGTCACGGCCGGTGCCGTTTTCTTGGGCGTACGGCGTGCGGCCGAACTCGCTCCCCCACCACACGATCGTATCTTCGAGCAACCCGCGCCGCTTCAGATCGCGGACCAGCGCCGCCACGGGCCGGTCGGTGGCGCGGGCGTGGAGGGCATGCTTGGGCATGTCGGAATGCTGGTCCCAAGCCGGGTTGTTGGAGTTGTCGGTGTAGTTGACCTGCACGAAGCGCACGCCGGCCTCGCACAGGCGGCGAGCGAGGAGGCACTGGCGTCCGAAGTTGTCGGCCGGCCCGCCGTCGATCCCGTAGAGCGCGAGCGTCTCGGCCGTTTCGCCAGCGGGATCGAGGACGCCCGGCGCCACGGATTCCATCCGCGCCGCCAGTTCGCCGGCGGCGATCACCGCCTCGATCTCGGCATCGCCGGGGCGGGCTGCAGCCTGGGCGGCGCCGATCCCGGTGAGCAGCTCGCGACCGGCCATCGCCAGGGGCCCGCCGCGCGGCGGGGCGAGATTGCGGATGCCGCTCTCGCGGGCCGGCAGACCGGCACGCCCGATGGGAGTGCCCTGATGGATCGGCGGAAGGAAGGCGGTGCCGTGGTTCCGCGGGCCACCGTTCCCCAGGCTCGGCGCGAGGCTGACGAAGCCGGGGAGGTCGGTGTTCTCCGTCCCGAGGCCGTAGTCGAGCCAGGCTCCGAGCGATGGACGCACGGCTGTGGTGGCACCGCAGTGGAGGAAGAGCGTCGCCGGACCGTGGGCAATCCCCTCGGTGTGGAGGCTGCGGACGACACACAGATCGTCAGCGATCCCCGCGATCTCCGGAAAGAGATCGGAGACCCACAGCCCGCTCTCCCCGCGCCGGGCGAATCGCCACAGCGGCTTCATGACGCGCTGCGGCGGGCTCGTCCCCGTCTTGGCCAGGCTGCGGAGATCACCGAACGGCATCTGCTTGCCGTCGTCGGTCGTGAGCCGCGGCTTCGGATCGAAACTGTCGACCTGGCTCACCCCTCCGGCCATGAAGAGGAAAATCATCCGCTTGGCGCGGAGGGGAAGGTGAGGGCCGATCGTGGCGGCGGCATGGCGGGCGTTGAGGCCGGCCCAGGCCAGCGCTCCGAATCCGCACCCGGCACGCCCAAGTGCCGCACGTCGCGACAGGACGACCGGTGACGCCGCGGCGGGAGCAGTCATGGCAAAACCTCTCTGGGGAGCACCCGTTGGCGATGGCGCCACCATCGTCAATCGAGAAATCGAAAATCGGGACTCGAGACGATCGACTGACAGAGCACCGACCAGGCCTCCGATTCCCCGTCGGTGCGCGCGAGGAAGGCCGTGGCCGCTTCCCGTTCCCCGGCCGAGGGACGTCGCGCGAGAAGGAGCCGGAAGGCCCGCTCGATCCGCGCCTCGCCCGAGCCCGCCTCGGCAACAACCCGCCCGGCAACGGCCCGGCAGGCGGCGACGACGAACGGGTCATTGGCGAGAAACAAGCTCTGTGAGGCGACGGTGCTCGTCGCCCTTGTCCCGGTGGAGGCGTTGATGTCGGCAAAGTCGAAGACCTCGAACAACGCAAGCCGGCGGTTGCGAAAGGCGGGGGTGTAGACACTGCGGCGGACGTCGTCGAAGACGTAGCCATACTCGATCGACTGCGCGGCGGTGTCGTTGGCGTCGATGTCGCCGGCCCCGACGATTGACAGGCCGCCGACGGTCCGATCGAGCCGGCCTGCAGCCGCAAGCAGCGCATCGCGGATCTGTTCGGCATCGAGGCGGCGCCGCACGGCCCCGCTCCAGAGCCGATTCCCGTCCGCGGCGCCCTCCGCCGCGGCCTGGCGGTAGGTCCGGGAGAGGACGATCTCCCGGACGAGCGACTTGATCCGCGAGCCGTTGGCGATGAAGCGGCGCGCGAGCCAGTCGAGAAGCTCCGGGTGGGAGGGGCGCTCGCCGCTGGCCCCGAAGTTATCGACGGTGGGGACGATCCCGTGGCCGAAGAGCCAGGCCCAGACGCGATTGACGATCACACGCCGCGGTAGCGCGCTCTCCCCACTCCCGATCCACTCCGCCAATTCCCTCCGGCCGCTGGAGCCGGCAGGGATGGCGAGGTCGGTCGCGAAAACCTCGGGCAATCCCCGGGGCACGACCCGCCCCCGGTTCTTCTCGACCCCGCGGACGCGGATCGCCGCGTCTCCCGGGGTGGGGTGGTCCTCCACAACCATCGCCGTTGGGCGCGGCAGCAGTTCTGCGTTGAGCCGGCCGAGCTCCGCCTCGATCTCCACCAGGCGCGCTGTGGCGGCGCCAGGGGGTGAGTCGGTGATCTCTTGCTTTACCGTGGTGCGTTCCACCTTCAGCAGGGCGACGCGGGCCTCAATCTCGGCCCGGCGGGAGGCGATCTCCGCCGGCTCGGGGAGCGGTCGGGCGATCCACCGGGCGACGTTGTCAGTCTCGTTGAAGAGCGTTCTGGTGCTCGCGAAGATGCCGGCGAGCCCGTAATAGTCGGCCTGCGAAAGGGGATCGGAGGGATGGTCATGGCAACGACAACAGCCGATCGAGAGCCCGAGAAAGGTTCGCCCGATCGTCTCGAGCTGCTCGTCGATGATGTCGAAGCGAAGCTGGGCCTTCTCCTGCTCCTCGTAGTTGGTGGGGCCGAGAGCGAGGAAGCCGCTGGCGACGAGATTCCCCTCGATCGTGGCAGGGTCGGCCGTACCATCGGCGGCGAGGAGGTCACCGGCAAGTTGCGGCACGACGAACCGGTCATAGGGGAGGTCGGCGTTGACGGCGGCGATCACCCAGTCGCGGTAGCGCCAGGCATCCTTGAACAGGAGCGTCCGGCCGCCGCCGCTCGATTCGGCGAAGCGGGCGAGATCGAGCCAATGACGACCGAAACGTTCGCCGAAGGCCGGGTCGGCGAGGAGGTGGTCGACGAGGTCCGCCACCGCCCCGTCGGCGTCGCGGGCATGCGCGGCGACGAAGGCATCGGATTGCTCCGGCGTCGGCGGTAGGCCGATGAGATCCGCGGTGATCCGCCTGACGAGCACCTCGGGCGCCGCCTCGGCCTGCGGCCGGAGGCCGGCAGCATCGAGGCGGGCGCGGATGAAGCGGTCGATCGGGGTGCGGTTCCAGGCGGGATCGGCCACGTCGGGGGGCGTCGGGTCGGTGAGGGGCGCGACGCTCCAGAAACGCCCCCCTTCGGCGGCCGTCATTCCCTGCGCTTGGCCGGGAAGGAGACGCGGCCGCGGATCGACCAAACCCTCCCGTGGGTCGTGGGCACCGCGGCGCACCCAAGCCGCCACCAACTCGATCTCCTCGGGCGCGAGCTTGCCATCGGGAGGCATCTGCGGCGCCCCGGCCTCCCAGCGGATCGCCCGTATCAAAAGACTCTGGTCCGGTTCCCCCGGCACGATCGCCGGCCCGGAATCCCCCCCCTGGGCCCAGCCGTCACGGAGATCGAGCCGCAGGCCGCCGTTGATCTCGTCGTCGGCGGAGTGGCACGCCAGACAGCGGGCCGCCAACAGCGGCGCGATCGTGTCGGCAAAGCCCTCATCGACCGCGGCCGGCCCGGATTCCGCTGCGAATGACAGGGGGAAAGACCCCGGGGAAAGCAACACGATTCCGCCGGCGATCGCCCCGGCGACCGTCGCGCTCCCGCTCCACCACGCCCCTGTCACAGCCATGGTCTAGGCCCCCGGGTGCTCACCCGGTTGTGGCGGGGAGCAATCTTTGATGAGTCTACCTCATCGCCGGGTGGTCTCACCCCCGTTCACCACGTGTCGGGGAGGATCCGCAGCAGCCAGGCCACCAGCCGCCAGCGCCGCGTGACATAGGCATGGGAGCGTTTCCGCCGGATCGCCGCCACGATCTGCCGGGCTGCCGTCTCCACCGGCGCTACCCAGAACAGCCCCTCCCCCTTCGCCATCGCCGTGTCGACGAAGCCGGCCTGGATGTCGGTGACCACGATGCTGTGCTTCCGGGCGGCGGCACGGTGGCGGAGGGCCTGGAGGTAGCGGCTCACGAAGGCCTTGCTCGCGCCGTAGGCGGGGGCGTCACCATGGCCGTGGAGCGCCGCCAGGGAGGAGAGGCCGACGAGGTGCCCGGTTCGACGGCCCTCGAAGTGCCGCATCGCCGCCCCGGCGAGCGCCGTGAACCCGGCCACATTGACCGCCACCGTCTCCGCTTCAGGGGGCCACTCGAGCGCGGGGTTTTCGTGGCCGACGCCCGAGGAGATGACGACAAGATCGACCGCCCCGAGCTCCCCGACCAGCGCATCGAAGACGGCGATCGCAGCGTCGGGGTCGCGGAGATCGATCGTGCGGTGGATGACGGTGCGCCCCGGGTGGCGCGACAAGATCTCCCCCGCCAGGGCAGCCAGTCGCTCCCCCCTCCGGGCCGCCAGTCCGAGCGCCCAGCCCTCCGCTCCCAGTTGCCGCGCAAGAGCCTCACCGATCCCGGAGGAGGCACCGATGACGATGGCGGTCGGGGCTGGTGGGGCGGTTGGCATGGCGAAAAAGATACCACCGGCTTGAATCCGCTCCACCTGTCGGGCCACACTTCACCCACCATGAATACACGCACTTTCGGTCGGACTGGTTGGAACGTCACGGAAATCGGCTTCGGCGCCTGGGCCATCGGCGGCGGCCAGTGGGGGGGCGCCGACGAGAAGGCCTCTCTTGCCGCCCTCCATGCGGCCCTCGACGCCGGCATCAATTTCTTCGACACCGCCGACGTCTACGGCGACGGCCTCTCCGAACGTCTCATCGCACGGCTCCGCCGCGAACGGTCGGAGCCTTTTTACGTCGTTTCGAAGGTCGGCCGTCGGCTCTCCCCACACACCCCCGACGGCTACAACGCCGCGAACCTCGCCGCCTTCGTTGACCGCAGCCTGACAAACCTCGCCGTCGACTGCCTCGATCTCGTTCAACTCCACTGCCCCCCGACGGAGGTCTATTACCGTCCCGAGGTCTTTGAGGCTCTCGACGGGCTGGTGAAGGCCGGAAAGATCCGCTTCTACGGCGTCAGCGTCGAGAAGGTGGAGGAGGCCCTCAAGGCGATCGAGTATCCGCACGTCCAGTCGGTGCAGATCATCTTCAACGCCTTCCGGCTCCGGCCCGCGGAGTTGTTCTTCGAGCAAGCCGCGAGGCGGAAGGTGGCGGTGATCGCGCGGGTGCCGCTGGCCAGCGGCCTGTTGTGCGGCAAGTTCACCAGCACCAGCGCCTTCCCCGAGGGGGACCACCGGCTCTTCAACCGCCAGGGAGCGATGTTCGACCGGGGAGAGACGTTCTCGGGGGTCGACTATGACACCGGGCTGGGGGCCGTCGAGCGGCTCCGCCCCCTCGTGCCCGAAGGCGCTACGCTGACGCAGTTCGCACTCCAGTGGATCCTCTCTTTTGACGCCGTCACGACCGTGATCCCGGGGGGACGGAGCCCCGAACAGGTACAGGCCAACGCCGCGGCGGCCGATCTCTCCCCGCTCACCCCCCGGACGATAGCCGCCGTCCAGGAGATCTACGACGACGCGATTCGGCCGCTGGTGCACCACCGCTGGTGATCCGCCGCCGGATGCGGCGGCCGTCGAACCAGCAAACCCTTGGCGTTTGCTGCGTTGGATCAAGCAGACGAAGGCCAGGGATGGCTGCGTCTGCGCTCTTTACAGATTCATCCCGAGGAATCCGCCGGCGGCGTCGCTGTCGGCCTGTTCGCGGGCCAGTCGCTCGAGCGTCCGCCCCAGATCGCCGGCGGCGATGTAGCGGTCAAACTCCACCTCGACCGCGCGGCGGGCGCTGATGGCGAGCCACTCGACCGCCGGCTGCGTCAGCCAGTCGCAGGTTTCCTTGGCGAGCGACACCGTCAGGTGGCTCCCGACGGTACGGGTGTCGAGATCGTCGGTGAGCACCGTCCCCTCGACGTCGAATCTCACCCAGCCGCTGTCGGCGGCATTCGTGAGCCGAAACGTGCAGGAGGCGTTCGTAAGATAATAGGCATTGCGGCTGCCGTGCCTGGCCACCGCGGCCTCCATCCGCCCGACGAGCGCGCGGAATCTGGGAGAGGCCTCCGCCGGCACCGGGGCACGGACGAGGGCCCGCAAGGGTGTGCAGTCGAAGCGGATCACGACCGGAGGAGGCGAGGCGTCCATATGGAAGAAAATACCACGCCGGCGACCGACATGCCGCTGATCCGGGTTTCCGCCAGCCGGCGGCTGATGGGGGTACCCTGGTCGATCACCGTCCACGCCGCCACGAAGGCGGCCGGGGAACGGGGGGTGGCGGCGGCCCTTGACGAGGTCGAGCGTCTCGAGGCGATTCTCTCCGACTACCGGCCCGATTCGGAGCTCTCCCGCCTCTCGGCCGCGGCCCCCACGGAGCGACCGGTGCCGGTGAGCGACGAACTGTGGGGGGTGCTCGTCCGGGCTGTGGCGATCCGCGACTCAAGCGACGGGGCCTTCGATCCGACCGTCGGGCCGCTGACGACCCTGTGGCGGCAGTCGCGGCGGTCGGGCGTCCTCCCCTTGGCCGCGAAGCTCGACGCCGCCCAGTCGGCGGTCGGCCCGGGCACCCTCGTCCTCGTCGACGATCCCCGTGGCGTCAGCCTCACCCGCCCGCGGATGCGGCTCGATCTGGGGGGTATCGGCATGGGCTACGCGATTGACCGCGCCCTGGCGCTCCTGGCAGGGCAGGGGATCTCGTCGGCGCTCGTCGATGCCTCCGGCGACGTCGGGGCGTTGGCGGCGCCGCCGGGAGAGGTCGGCTGGCGGATCGCCATCGATCCGATCCCCGGCACCCCGGCCGCCGCGACGCGGCAGGTTCTTCTCGCCCATGCGGCCATCACTACCAGCGGCGACGCCCGGCAGTCGGTCGCCATCGGCGGACGACGCTACAGCCACATCGTCGACCCGCGCACCGGCATCGGCATCGATGGCCCAGCCGCGGTGACGGTGATCGCCCCAGACGCCACGGCCGCCGATGCCCTGGCGACGGCGGCGAATGTCCTCGGGCCGGTCCGCGGGCGGACCCTTCTGGAAAACCAGGCAGGCTGCGCCGGAAGGTTCGTTTCGGCAGGTGGGGACGGGGCCGTCCGCGAGGTGCAGACGAGCCGCTGGCCAGGGACTGGGGATAGACATGGAGATGGGGATAGCGAACGGTCGAGCCAACCGCGCCCCTGACCGGCCCCTTCCTCAATCCCCCCACCTTCTTGCCCGATCGTCCCAACCGGATGGCATCGATCGGAAGAGGTAACGATTCCCCGAAGTTTGCCGGTTGTGACGACGATAACACCCGTGCCGTCGCTGCGCCCAAGTGCACGCGAGTCGGACGCAGCGTCGGGGGGCTCTGCGTCGGGATCGGTCCGTCGGCTTCGACGGGCGAACCCCTTGGGCGCAGCGGCAGCTTTGTCTCACCGCGATCCTCAAAGCCCGTACGTCGGACCCCCACCGTGCCAAACCTCCTGCTGCGACGAGCCTGGGTGGTCATGACGAGCCTGACGCTCGTGGCCAGCGGTTGCGCCCCGCGGCAGCCGTTCTATTTCTTCGAGGACGGCGACCTCTCGCACTACGTCGGCGCCATCCAGAAGATCGAGTACCCCGACACGGTCCACCAGCCGCTCGACGAAGCGGCCGGGACGATCGAGCCGCTCACGCTCTCCAACGCCAACTT
>SIAG01000132.1 GCA_009691925.1 Planctomycetaceae bacterium | reverse complement strand
AGGACTGCGCTCACGCCACCCGGCCGCAGGCCGATGCCGCGCAGTAGGACTGCGCTCACGCCACCCGGCCGCAGGCCGATGCCGCGTTGTTCTCCAGGGGGATCGGCGGAAGGATCGGCAGGGGAAGCGGCGTCTGCCCCAGCACCGGGAGCGCGTGGAGCCCGTTGGCCTGGACCCGGAGCGGGGCAGGGTGGGCCGGCTCGGGCAGCGGAGGCAGGGGCCGGTTCGGTGCCCCGAAGAGCGTCAACCGGGCGGTGGCGAGAAGGCCGGCAAGCGAGCCGAAGGTCGCCTCGACGGCGGCCGGTTCATAGCCGCAGTGGACCATGCAATCCCCACACTTCGGATTGCCGCTGGCCCGCCCGTAGCCCGACCAGTTCGTTTCCTCCATCAGGCCGGCGAAGCTCGTTGCATAGCCCTCATCGAGGAGGTAACAGGGTTTTTGCCAGCCGAAAAGATTGTAGGTCGGCGTCCCCCAGGGACGGCATTCGAGGTCCCAGCGGCCCTTGAGAAACTCCAGGAACACCGGCGACTGATTGAACTTCCAGCGCCGCGGGGCGTTCTCGAGGATGCGGGCGAAGAGCGACTGGCTCCGGAGCCGAGCGAGGAAGTGCTCCTGGTCGGGGGCCTTCGCGTAGGAGTAGCCGGGGGAAATCATCATCCCCTCCACCCCGAGGGCCATCACCTCGTCGAAGAACCTCCGGTAGCGGATCGGATCGGCGTCGGAGAAGAGGGTTGAGTTCGTGGTCACCCGGAATCCGGCCCTCCGCGCAGCCCGGATGGCGGCGACAGCCACGTCGTACACCCCATCGCGGCAGACGGCTTGATCGTGCTCCTCCTTCGGTCCGTCGAGGTGGACAGAAAAGGCCAGGTGAGGGGAGGGGGTGAAGTGGGGGAGCATCTCCTCCAACTTCAGGGCGTTGGTACAGAGATAGAGGTACTTCTTCCGGTCGACGATCCCGGCGACGATCTGCTCGATCTGCGGATGGAGGAGCGGCTCACCACCGGGGATCGAGACGATCGGCGCGCCACACTCATCGACCGCTTGGAAACACTGCTCCGGCGTGAGGTGAGACCGCAGAATCTCCGTCGGATGCTGGATCTTTCCACACCCGCCGCAGGCGAGATTGCAGCGGAAGAGGGGCTCGAGCATGAGCACGAGCGGGTAGCGATGATTGCCCCGCCACCGCTCGCGGAGAACATGCCGAACGACCGCGATCATCTGCCCGACAGGAACACTCATGCCACCTTCTCCCGAACCTGGCCCGCACGGCGGGCGGAGTGAATCTTTTCATCGGACGGCCCGTCATCGGCAGCGCCTCCGGCGCGGGCCACGGCCCAGCGCCCCAGGGCCATGAGGGGGAAATAGACACGGTACCAGTGGTAGCGCAGATAGAAGACCTTCGGGAAACCGGTCCCGGTGAAGTTCTCCTCCACCCAGTCCCCCTCCGGCGTCTGATGGTCGACAAGCCACGCCACGCCACGCCACGCCGCCGGGGAACCAGCATGCCCGGCCGCGAGCAACCCGGCCAGCGCCCATGCTGTTTGAGACGGGGTCGGTTCGCCCCGCCCGGCGAGGCTCGGATCGGCGTAGCTGTCGGCCGATTCTCCCCAGCCGCCGCACGGTTGCTGGTGCCCGAGGAGCCACTCGGCGGCGGCGATCACTCCGCGGTCATCGGCAGGGATCCCGACGGCCCGCAATCCCTCGATCGCCTGCCACGTCCCGTAGACGTAGTTGACCCCCCAGCGCCCATACCACGATCCATCGGCTTCCTGGGAGCACCGCAGGTAGGCGACCGCCCGGTCGACCGCCGGATGCCCGAGGCGGTAACCGATTCTGCCGAAGGCCTCGAGCACCCTCCCGGCGAGATCGGGGGAACTCGGATCGATCATTGCGTTGTGGTCGGCAAAGGGGACCTTGCAGAGGAGCTCGCAGTTGTTGTCCTTGTCGAACGCCCCCCAGCCACCGTCGGAGTTTTGCAGGGCCTCGAGCCAGGGCCGGGCCCGGTCGATGGCCGCATTGACGAGGGAACGACGCTGCCTGGACGCCGTGTCTCCAGACTGTTCCCCCTCGCGCCACGTCGCCAGTGCGATCAGCACCATCGCCGTGTCGTCGACGTCGGGGTAGAAGCGGTTAGCGTACTCGAAACACCACCCCGACGGGGCGACCGCGACGGTCCGTCGAGACCAGTCGCCATCGGTGCGGATCTCCTGGGCAAGGAGCCAGTCGACCGCCCCGTCGAGAGACCGATCGCTGTCACCGGAATCGGCGTGACCGGGGCGCGTTAACCGTTCGACGGCCAGGGCACGGAGGGTCAGCGCGGTGTCCCAAACCGGCGATCGGCACGGTTCGATCCGCGTCGTGCCATCCTCTTCCTGTTCGATGAGTCCCTCGAGTTGTCGCCAGCATTCGCGGAGCTCGGGGGCGTCGTCAGGGCACCCAAAGGCCCGGAGAGCGACGATGCTCCAGAGGATCGGCGGGAAGATCGCCCCGAGGCCGTCGCTGCCGTCGAAACGTTCGAGCATCCAGCGGCGGCACTCGGCGACGGCGCGGCTGCGGAGGGGCCGGAGGCCGACCGCATCGCAGGCTTTGAGGATCCGATCGACTGCGCGGAAGAAACGGGCCCAGCCATCATCCCCGCCGAGCCGCCGGCTGTGCGGTGCCCGAGGGGAATCGGCGAACAATTCGTCGATCCTCTGCCCGGGCGGAAGATGCCTGACGGGCTTGAAGTCCCAGATCAACGACAGCGGCACGATCATCGTCCGCGACCATGCCGAAACCCGGTGGAGATTGACCGGGAACCAGTCGGGGAGGAGAACGATTTCGGGAGGAACCGCTGGGCAGTCGGCGTACGACATCTGCCCGAGGAGGGCGAGGTAGAAGCGAGTGAAGCTGTTGACGGCCCACGGCCCCCCAGCCGCCGCGATCGCCCGCCGCGCCCGCGTCATCGGTTCGGAGTCGAGGGATTGCCCGCAGATCTTCAGGGCGAAGTAGGCCTTCACGCTCGCGCTGACGTCGACGGGACCGCTCCGGTAGATCGCCCAGCCCCCGGTGGGAAGTTGCTCCCGGAGGATCCGCCGCACCGCGCCGGGCACATGTGGGCCTTCGAGCCGGTCGTACCAGGCGAGAATCAGGAGATACTCGCTCTCCAGGATCGTGTCTCCCTCGAGCGGCCCGCGCCAGTGACCGTCGGCAGCCTGCCGCTGCCGGAGCCAAGCGGCGGTCGCTGCACACGCCCCGAGGACGCCGGCGTGGGTCGCCGCGCCGGGACAAAGGCCGGAAGGGGACGAGCCGTCCCCCCCAAGCCCGCGATCCGACCCCATGCCAACATCGTCAACAGCGCCAGCCGGCGCGGGTCGGGAAAACCCGGTCTCGATCGCAGATCCTCTGTCGCTCATGGGGGCATCCGTGCTCCGAGCAGGGCTGTTCGACCGGCAGCGGTGCCAGAGCCGACCGCCAGCTACCGCCTGTCCGCGGAGAGCGTTCCTTCGCCGCGAAATACAACGCTCCGCTGGTAGGGGAGAATAGGGAAACCCGGGGAGTCCCACAAGGTCCGCTGCCCGGCGATGGCCAAGCTGCATCGGCCGATTTCCTTCTTTGAGGGTTCCACCCGAGGGGGCGATCACGGCGGGGGTTGTGCGGCGACTTTGCCGGCCACGCCCTGGTGGGTTGGTGAAGATGCGCTGGATGCGCAAGGATTTCCCACCGCTTGTTCTTCAGGCACCGCGTCCGTGGCAGCGGAGGGGGCGGTTGCCGGTCGCCCCGGCAGCGGCAGTGAGATCAGCACGCGGGTCCCCCGACCGGCCCGGCTCTCGATCTCGATCGTGCCCCCGTTGGCATCGAGAAAACGCCACGCCTTGGAGAGGCCCAAGCCGACACCGCGGCCAGCCTCGCGGCCGCTGAAAAACGGGTCGAAGACGCGGCGCAGCGTGGCCGAGTCCATCCCGGGGCCATCATCGGCAACCATCAGCTCACACGCCCCCGGATGTCGACCGGCCGACACGGTCACGGTCACCTGCCCGCCATCACTGACCGCCTCGAGGGCGTTGCCGATGACGGCGCGGAGCGATTCCTCGACCTGGGAGCGATCAACCGACACCGCCAGTGGCTCTGGTGACGGCCCATAATCGAGGCGGGCTCCCCGTTGGGCCGCCAGCGGGGCGAGGAAATCGACAACGGCGCTCACCATCCGATCGACATCGGTGAGCACACGGTAGGGGCGGGGGGGCCGGGCGAAGAGCATCAGCCCACCGATGAGATCACGAGCCCGGAACGCCTGATCGACGATCGTCGCCAGACGCCGGCGGCGCTCGGGATCGCGTTCATCGAGCAGGAGCGTCTGCGCCCGGGTGGCGATGTTGGCCAGCGGATTGTTGATTTCGTGCCCCGCGCCGTAGGCCAGCTCGCGGATCGCCTCGAGGCGGGCCTCGCCGAGTGCGTTCTGGAAAGCCATCGACAGGTGCGCCTGGTCCGCTGCGAGGCGGACGACGCCGAGGAGATCCCCCCCTTCGGCCGTCAGCGGCGCGGCCCCCGGGCGTCCCGCCATCGGGACATCCCCTCCGCGCAGCCGCTCCCCCCAGATCGCCCCCTGGGCGAATGGATCGGCCGCCATCGGCCCCCGCGCTGCCCAAGCCAGCCACGAGACCTCGTCGATCTCGATCACGTCGGCGGGCAGCGATCCGGTCACGAGATCACGGGCCAGGATCATCAGCGGCATGTTTGCCGACCGGGAAGCTCCGGGGCGAACCCTCGACCAGGCCGCGCCGTCGGTGCCGGTCGAGGGCGTGGAAGTCCCACCGGGGGCATCGTTATCCCCGGCGGCGGAGAGCAACCGCCCCCACAGCGTGAGCAGCGACTCCGCACCCGGAAGACCGACAATCGGGCCGGCCCGCCCCGGCCCTGAAAGCGCCGTCTCGCGGATCCCCATGCTTTTGCCCGTCTCCGACGTCCCCGCGGCAGGATCGTGGCGATGGAGCGCCGAAGCCCCTGTCAGCAGGTCGGCAAGCCGCCCTTCGGCCGCGGTCAGTGGCGATGGAAAGCCCCGTGCGAGCGTGACAGACAAACCGCCGCGACCGGGAGGCATTCCCTCCGCAGGCCGTGATTCCCGCGCTGCGGTTAACGCCGAGGCGGCCGCGAGCACGGCCCGCGCCAGGCCTAAACAGGCCTGGCGCGGAACCGGCAACGCGATCCAGGCCAAAGGCCCTGGACGTACGAGCAGTCTGACGCCGGACAAACTATCCTGCGACACGTCTGCCCCCTCCCCACCGCTGGCACCGCCCCGGGATCGGGGCAGGGGCACCGGGGGAATTGCGATCAGGACCCGGTAGCCACCGACTCAATGTCGAGGAGCGTACAGATGCGGTCGACGAGAACCTCCGCCTCGAACGGCTTTTGGAGAAACTCGTTGGCACCGGACGCCTTCAACTCCTCGATCTTGTCAGTCTCACACATGCCCGAAATACAGATGATCCGCACCTCGTCCATCGTGGAATCACTCCGCACCCGCTGGCAAACTTCCTTGCCGTTGATGTCCGGGAGCATGACGTCGAGGACGATCAGGTCGGGACGGTAGTCCTTGACCATCATGCCGGCATCGAAGCCATTATTAACACTCCGCGTCTCGAAGCGGCCGTCCCGCTCGAGGACGTCGGTGATCAGCTCGACGAGATCCTGGTCGTCGTCGACGACGAGAATCTTGCGCCGGCCGCTCTCGAGGGCATCGGTCGGAATCCCGTTGTCCCGCATGAACGTGAACAGCTGATCCCTGGGAATCCTCCGGAACCGGCTGCCCGGCACCCGGAAACCCTTGAGCTGCCCCGAGTCGAAACAGCGGATGATCGTCTGCTGGCTGACCTTACAGATCTTGGCAGCTTCCCCGGTCGTGTAGACAGTCTTCTGCATGTGCTTTACAACCCTCTCCCTAGCCGTGGTGCAGCTAGTCGAAACGGCTTCCCGGGAAACGCCTTTTCCACAAAGGCCACCCTGGTCGCCTAGGCCTCCTTGTTGCCTGATCAACGCGTTGCCACATCAACGCGTGCCGAACCCCACCTCTGACCGGTACCGCAGCCGGAAGACCAGTCCACGAATCACCCGTTCCGGTCGACTGGGGAACCCCGAGGGACTCCCTGTCGGACGTTCCGGGGCAGGGGGGGAAGATCGGGGGGAAATCCATTTCCCGCGACATCCTCCCTGCTTACCGTCCTTACCTGTCACCAACTCTAACGCCATCTTGCGCATTGAGTCAATATCGATGCAGTCAGCGTAAACACTGTTCGCGCAACACCTTCGGCAAACAGCCCGAATCCTTTTTTCACTCCTCCAGCCCCCGATGGCCACCTCCTTTGCCGCGTTCCCCCGCCTCGCCCACCGCCACAAAAAGTCATCGTTCGCGGTCGCAGCGCAGGGCTAGGCTCGGCGCAAGTTCCCGGCAGCAGCCGGAGGGAACCCCCGGGAACATCAGCCGGCCGCCGGGGGCACCACAACTTCGAGCAGTTCCACGGCGGGATGGCCACCGAGCGAGATCTCAGCGACGCGGCCGAACGTTGGCGGGGAGGGTACCCCCGGCTTCGGCAATCCCCCGAACAACGACGCCAATCGGGGGCCGGGGCGAACCTCGAGGAGACTGACGTCGTGGACCTCCCGGAGAAGACCAGCGTTGATCAGCACCCGGCCGAGCGGAATCCTCCCCGCTCGGATCGCCGCCGCCGTCGTTCGATCGACATGGTCGAGGTTGATCCTCACGATCCCGTATTGAACGAGCGTACCCTGCGGTGAGAGGAGGAGGATCTCCCGGGCGTACCAGGGGGACTGATCCGCCGATGTGCCCGTATCCCGGACACGGGCGACGACGCGGAGGCCCAAGGGAGCCCCGTGATGCTCCTCCATTGCCACGGTCATGTGGCTGGTGTGATCGAGGAGCGTGCGGTCAGGCTCCGGCACCTCCGACCGATCGACATTCCTGAAGGTCGCGAAGCCCGGGCCCGGTTCAGCGAACAAGCGGACGAGCTCCTCCGCCCGCATCACAGCATCCACGCTACCGGTCCCTGCTGAAGTGCGGGCCGTGACGCCAAGGAGCGCTTGGATGATCAAACAAAGGTTGCCTCCACCGGAGCCGGGGCAGGAAGGTCGACCACCGCCCCAGACGGTGGACCCGACAACCCTCCGGCCGCCGCGAGGGAAAGATTACGCTCCTGGATCGGAACGACGCAACCATCCCCCCAGCCCGGTGATCCTTCAGCCGACGAGTTGGGCCGCAGCCCCCTCGGGGACAGCCAGGTCGAGGAGAAACTCGAACACCTCGCGAAGCCTTGGCTGCCGGCAGGTAGCCGCCGCGGCGAGGGCGTTAGTCCGCTCGGAATCGACGATATTCGCGGCCCGGGCAAAGACATCGGCTGCGCCATACAGCCGCCGGGCCTCAGCGATGACCTCGGCGGCGGAAGGGCCGCCGGGCTGTCGGGCCTCGTCGGCGAGGCGGGAGAGCCGCCGCAATTCGTCGGCCGCGACCCGTTCCCGGGCGAGGGCCCACATCACCGTCGGTCGCCCTCCGAGGAGGTCGCCGGCAGCCTGCCGGGCGTTCTCCGGGTCACCGTGCCAGTCCTTCAGGTCGTTGAGCACTTGGAAGCCGACACCCACATGCCGGGCATAGCGTTCGACCGCCCCGGCATTCCCGGGCAGAACTCCCGCCAGCCGGATCCCGATCGACAGCGCGACCTCGAACGCCGGCGAGGTTTTGAGAGCGTAGATCGTCAGCGCCTCCGGTACCGAGAGCGGCGTGTCACGCCCGACGCGCCACCACAACTCGGCCCCCTGCCCGCGGGCCAGGCGCACATGGGCATCGGAGAGCATCGCCACGAGGTCGGCGCGGGTTGCTGCGTCGACCGTCGGGAGCGTGGCGATGATCCGGTAGCCGAGACCCACGAGGTGGTCACCGGTATTCAGGGCGACCGGGATCCCAACTTCTTCGTGGAGGGCCGACCGGCCGTAGCGCATGCCGTCGGCATCCTCGATGTCGTCGTGGATCAGTGAGGCTTTGTGAAACACCTCGACTGCCACCGCCGCGGCCCGGACGGGGACGCGGTTGGGGGGACAGGCCGCCTGCGGGGCGCCCGGTTCGGCCCCGGCGAGGGCTTCAAAGGAAGCCAGCGTGATGAACGGACGAAGGAACTTTCCTCCGCGACCGAGAAAGTCGGCCGCGAAGCGGGCCGTAGACACCAGCGGCTCCGGCCGCCCGTCCAGCCAGTTGAGGGCGTCGGGCACGCCCGCATCCGCCGCGACCAAGCGGAGTGCTGCTGGCAGGAAGAGTTCGGCGGCCTCACGGAGGAGCGGAAGATGATCGGCGACCGGGGCCGTCTGCCCCCCCGCCACCCCGAGGAGACCGAGGACCCACTCGGCGTCGAGCCCCGATCGAGCGGCCGCTTCGGCGCAGGTGGCACTGCCACCGCCCGCCGTCGGGGCAAGGAGCGGCACGGCTGGGGGATTGAACGGAACCGCAGCGATGGGCAGGGCGAAAGCCGGCAGCATCGCGAACGCCTTTTCGAGATGCTCCAGTCGCGCGACTCCGAGAATGCTGTCGTACTGGCCGGTGAGGAGACCGCCGATCCCGGCCACGGCCCGCGGCGTCGATTCCACCACCCACCCCTGCTCCCGCGCGGCTCCCCACAGGGTCCCGATCACGCACCCCGGGCCGCAGACCTGCGGCGGGCGGGCGGCATCGGCATCGGCCGCGAGGCGGGGGGCGACCGGGCAATCGGGGAGGAGAAGGAGACGCCGCCCGCTGGAACCTGCCGCAAGCCGGTCGCGCCAGTGCTCCGAAACGATCGTGACCATCATCCAGCCGACGTCGCCCGCTCCCGCCCCAGCCCGCTGACAAAGCAACTCGGCCTGTGCTCGCAATCCAGCCGCCGAACGGACCCCGGAGGGCATGCCCCCCGACCGCCACGACGCCACCAAGTCGGCGGCCATCGCCCGGAGCCGATAGCGGAGCGACTTCTCGCCTGGGCAACTCATCCTCCGGCCCCCGTCGGGCCGTCCGGAGCGGGGCAACGGAAACCCGACCGTCTCGGGCCGATCGACGGGGATCCCGGGAAGCTCAAGAGCTGGGGGATTGGGCACGAAAAGAGCCACCTTTCCCAAAAGTCGGGGGAGAGCAGCGGACCTGATCGGCCCCGCGTGCCGCGCTCCTCACCCTTGGTAAACCGGAAGGCAAGGCAGGCATTAACCCTGTTTTCCCCCGAATCGAACGCCGGTTGCCCGGCCACCGGGCCGGTCATGGATGACATTTGCCCACCGTCACTGGGCGGCGTCGAAGAAGCGGGGGAGGAGGGCGTCGACCATGAGCAGCCCCCGGCGCGTGAGGACGGGGGCGGGGCGATCCCGCTCCAGGCAGCCTTCCTCTTCGAGGCTTCGCCACTGCGGGGCGAAGACCTCGAGGGGATCAACGCCGAACTTGCCGCGGAGCCGCTCGACGTCGAGGGCCCCCTTCTTGAGGCCGAGGACGGTCTCCCGGATGAAAAGCTCGCGGGCCGTGGGGACGAGCCCCCGGGCGATTGGCAGCCGTCCCCCCTCGACCGCCCCCAGATAGTCGTCCCAGTGGGGGGCGTTTTGGTAGTGCCGACCGGAGAGATGACCGAAGCTCGCCACGCCGAGGGCGAGGAGATCGCTTCCCTCCCAGAGCATGTCGCGGTAACGGAAATGGACCCGCGTGGGATCGCGGACGAGCGTGTAGCCACTCGACACCGTGTACCCTGCCGCCACGAAGCGGTCGAACGCCCTTCCGACCCATTCCCGCTTCGTGCGCCAGTCGGCCACCGGCGTCGGTGCCCCGGTCTCACGGCTGTCATGGACGAACGTCGTGTTCAGAGGGAGCTCGAGTTGGTAGATCGTCA
>SIAG01000131.1 GCA_009691925.1 Planctomycetaceae bacterium | reverse complement strand
CGACGGTCGCCGTCATCGACGGGGTCTGTCTGGGGGGAGGGCTGGAGCTCGCCTTGGCGTGCGATTACCGGGTGGCGACCTGGACGGAGGCGACGGCCCTCGGATTCCCGGAAGTGAAGCTCGGCCTCCTGCCCGGTTGGGGCGGGACGGTGCGGCTCCCCCGGCTCATCGGCCCCGGGCCCGCCGTGGAAATGATGGCCGCGGGCGAAACCATGAGTGGCACCGCCGCCGCCCACTGCGGCCTCGTCGATGCCTGTGTGCCGGCCGGGCAGGCCGACGCCGCGGCCAGACTTCTCGCGGAACGCTCGGCCAAGACCGGGGAGCATTTGGCCCGCCGCCGGCACCTCGCCCGACCGGTCGTGCTGGACGCAGCGGAGCGCGAGTTTCTCGAGGCCACGACCGGCGCGGTGATCCAGGGGAGGACCGGGGGCCATTATCCGGCGCCGCTGGCGATCCTCGAAGCGGTCCTGGCGACGTCGAACGAGTCGGAAGCCGACGCCGGGACGACCGAGGGGAAGGCGTTTGCCGCACTCGCCCGCTCGCCGGTGGCCAGGCAGCTGGTGCGGGTGTTCCGTCTCGGCGAGAGGAACCGGCGCGACCGCGGAGTTTCATCCGACCGGGGTGCTGCCGGCACCGCGGCCGGGGCGACCGACGCACCGGGCTTCGAGCGGCCGGCGGTTGTCGGCGCCGGGATCATGGGGGCCGGGATCGCCGCCGCCCACCTCCGGGTCGGCTGTGCCGTGACGTTGGCCGACGTCCAGTCGGAGGCGCTCGCCCGGAGCGTCCCCGAGATCCTCCAGGAAGCGGCCTGGGACCGCACCCGGCGGGCCACCGATCAGGCCCGCGCTGTCCGGCTCGCCGGCCAGCTCCGCACCGTCGCGCACACGGGCGCCTTGGCCGATGCCGATCTCGTCATCGAGAGCGTCCTCGAGCGGACGGATGTCAAACGAAAGGTGCTGGCAGAGATCGAGGCGGTCGTCGGGCCCGACGCCATCATCGCCACCAACACCTCCACCAATCCGATCGCGAAGCTCGCCGAGTCGCTCCGCGATCCCTCGAGGTTCTGCGGCCTTCACTTCTTCAATCCCGTCCGGCGGATGATGCTCGTCGAGGTGGTGCGCGGACCGGCCACCTCCGATGCCACCGTCGCCCGTGCGGTCGCCCATGCCAAGCGGCTGGGGAAATGCCCGATCGTCGTCCGTGACAGTCCGGGGTTCCTCGTCAATCGGATGCTCATGCCCTATCTCCATGAATCGGTGGAGATGCTTCGGGCGGGGATCGATCCGCGGAAGATCGATCGCGCGGCGCGGGCCTTCGGCATGCCGATGGGACCGCTCGAACTCTACGACATGATCGGCCTCGACACGGCGTTCTACGCGGGCCTCGTTCTGAACGACGCCTACGGCGACCGGATCGAGCCCTCGCCGGTGATCCCGGCGATGGTCAAGTCGGGGCGTCTGGGGCGGAAGAGCGGCGCGGGCTTCTACCGCTACGCGGGGATCGGCCCGCGGGCGCGGATCGAACGCCTCGACGACGGTCTGCCGGCGCTCGTTGCGGCCTACGCGCTGCCGCCGTGTGCCGGCGACGAACGGACGATCATCGACCGGCTCATCCTGCCGATGGTGCTCGAGGCGACGAGGGTCCTCGACGAGGGGATCGTCCGCGACGGGTGCGACGTCGATCTCGCCGTCATCTACGCCCTCGGGTTCCCGCCGTTCCGTGGTGGGCTGCTGGCCTGGGCCGATACCCTCGGGGCAGCCGAGATCGTCCGCCGACTCGCGGCGCTCTCCGGTCTCGGCGTCCGCATGCGTCCGACCCCACGCCTGGAATCCCTCGCCCGCGACGGCGGCCCGTTCACCGCCTGACTCCCTCGTCCTCCCGCTCCCCCACTCCGCCGATCCCATGCCAGCCACGCTCCTTCCCCGTGAGCCCGAGCAGACGCCGGTGATCGTCGCCTGTTGCCGCACGGCGATCGGCCGGTCGCACGCCGAGCGCGGCCTGTTCCGTCATGTCCGTGGCGACGAGCTGGCCACCGCCGCCGTGGCTGCCGCCGTCGAGCGGAGCGGAGTCGATCCCGCGACGATCGAGGATCTCCTCCTCGGGGCGACCCAGCAGCGCGGCGAGCTCGGCGGCAACGTCGCCAGGGCGGTGGCACTGATGGCCGGGCTGCCTCTCTCCACGGCCGGCGTGACGATCAACCGGTTGTGTGGATCGGGCCTCGAGGCAATCCTCCAAGCGAGCCGATCGATCATCGCCGGGGCCGAGGATGTCCAGGTGGTGGCGGGCGTTGAGCACATGCACCACCAGCCGATGGACGAGGGGGTCGACTTCCACCCCCGCGTCGTGGCCCGCTCCAGCCGGGGCATGCTCTCGATGGGCCTGACCGCCGAGCACCTCGCTGCCACGCGGGGCATCGACCGGCGGCGGCAGGAGGATTGGGCCCTCGAGAGTCATGCCCGGGCGGTCACGGCGATCGACTCCGGCGGATTGGCCGCCGAGATCGTGCCGGTGCTCGGCCACGACGAGGCCGGAGCGCTCGTCGAGGCCCGGATCGATCAGTCGGTGCGGCGCGACACCAGCCGCGAGGCGATGGCCCGGCTCGAGCCGGCGTTCCTCCCCAAGCTCGGCACGGTGACGGCCGCGACCAGCGCGCCGCTCTCCGACGGCGCCGCGGCGCTGGTGATGATGTCGTTGGCGGAGGCCCGCAGGCAGGGCATCGTGCCCCTGGCCCGGGTCGTGGCCGGAGCCGTGGTGGGAGTGCCGCCGGCGCTGATGGGGACCGGCCCGGTGGCCGCGACCCACAAGCTCCTCCGGCGGCTGTCGATCGACCTCGGGGCGATCGATCTGGTCGAGCTCAACGAGGCCTTCGCCGCCCAGACGATGTGGTGCGTCGACGAGCTCGGCCTCGACCCCGCACGCGTCAATGTCCGTGGCGGGGCCCTGGCCATCGGCCATCCGCTCGGTGCCAGTGGTGTCCGCATCGTCACCACGCTTGTCCACGCCATGCACGCCCGTGGCGACCGGCTCGGTCTGGCAACGATGTGCATCGGACTCGGCCAGGGAATCGCGCTGGTCGTGGAGGGAATCGGGACGTGACGACCCGCATGGAGTCGGCCCCTGGTGTCGTCGCTGGGTCGGGCCAGGCCCGCGCCGTGACGCTCCTCGACCTCCTCGTCGCCCGGATCGACGATGCCGCCGCGCGGCCGGCCCTGGTGACGCGCGCGGGGGTGGATGACGCGGCGACGACCTGGACCTGGCTCGAGGTGGCCGCAGCCTCCGTCGATCTCGCCGCGGCCCTCGAGGCGGCCGGTTTCCGCCCTGGCGACCGAGTCGTGCATGTCGGCACGCATTCGGTCGATTGGGTCGTCGTCGATCTGGCCTGCCTCCTCGCCGGATTCGTCCACGCGCCGCTCCACGTCGATGCCCCGGGCGGCGAGCTCCTCGACCAGATCGCCTGGCTCGCGCCGGCCGGAATCGTGCTCAGTGGGGAGAAAGGGCCATTCCTACCCGGCGATGCCGCCCGGTTGCTCGGCGGGCTTTCCGATCCGCGGCGTGTCATCGATCGGCGTCGTCCGGCACCGCGTCGGGGGCACCGCTTGCCGCCTCCCTCGGCGGGGCTCTGCTCGGAAGCCTGGCGGAGCCGCGCTGCCGATCCGGAGGCGCTTGAGCGCGAGGTGGTGCGGCGCGCGGCGGCCGTCGATCCCGACGCGCCGGCGCGGATCTTCCTCTCCTCCGGCACGACCGGAAGGCCCAGGGGCTACGTTCATTCGCAGCGATCGCTGGCCACGAATGCCCTCGGAGCCGCGGCGATCTTCCTCGACGAGCCCGACGATGTCCGCCTGGCGTGGCTGCCGATGAGCCACGCGCTGGCCTGCACGGGAGATCTCTCCACGGCGCTGGTCCGCGGCGGCTGTCTGAATGTCGTCCCCGACCGGCGGCAGCTCCTCGCGGCCTGCCGATGCCTGCCACCGACGGTGATCCTGGGGGTGCCGGCGTTCTTCGAGCGGCTCGAACGGGGCGTCCGGTCGGGGGCGATCCCCGACCTCGCCGCCGCGCTCGGTGGTCGGGTGCGGGTCTGCATCTCCGGCGGGGCGGCGCTGCGGGAACGGACGCAGTCGCTGTTTGCGGCGCGGGGTGTCCCGCTCGTGGAGGGTTACGGACTGGCCGAGGCCGGTCCGGTGGTCGCCCTCGACAACCCGCGAGGGTGCCGGCCGGGGTGGGTCGGCAGGGCGCTTGCTGGCATCGATGTCCGTCTCGATGCCGCCGGCCAGCTCCTCGTGCGCACGCCGTCGCGGGCCCTCGGTCAGCTTCTCCCCCCCGACGTTTCGATCGAGGCCGCCGCCGATGAAGGCCGCGAGGACGATTGGATCGCCACCGGCGACACCGCCGAGATCGCCGCCGACGGCCGGATCCGGATCACCGGACGGGTCGTCGACACGCTCGTTCTCTCCACCGGCACGAAGCTCCCGCCGGCCGAGGTCGAGCGGGCCCTCGCCGCCGACCCGGTCGTCGCCCAGGTGTGTGTCTGTGGCGATCGGTTGTCGGTGCCGGTAGCGCTGGTCGTGCCGGAGCCCGCCATCCTCCGGGCCGCCATCCGGGGCCTCGACCTCCGGGTTTTGTCGCGGCGCGCGGCCCTCCGCCATCCGCGCCTCCTCCGCTGGCTCGCCCGCCGGCTCGCCCGCCGCCAGGAGTCGCTCCCCCGTGCCTGGCGGGTGCGGCGCCTCGTGCTCGTCAACCGCCCCTTCGACATCGACCGCGGGGAAATGACCCATTCCATGAAACTGAAGCGTCCGACGATCGCCCATCACTTCGCGGCCACGCTCGAGGCCGCTGCCGCCCCCAGCCCGCCGCCGGGCGTGGCGGTAGTGCCCCCTGGGGACGACCGCCCCGAACGCCGGTCGACCGCCGGCATCACCGCGGCGCTGTGGGGCCGGCCGCGCGGGGATGACGGCGGGTTCGCCGCCGCTGCCGCGCTCGGTGCCCAGTCGCTCCCGGATGGAATCGCCGCGGTGCTTGGAGAGGCCGAGCGGCGGCTCGGCGACCTGCGCGCCGCGGGCCTGCTCTACGCCGCGGTGGCGGCGCCGGGGCTGCCGCCGGCCCCGCTCGACGACCCGCCACCGCGGCCGGAGGGATTGTTCACCGCTGCTGCCGAGACGGCGCTGGGGGAGGCGGGGCTGTGGGGCCTCCTCGTACCTGTGGCCCACGGCGGGAGCGGGGCAACGGTCGTTGACTTGGTGCGGAGCGTGGCGAGGATCGCCGGCACAGTGCCGACCGCCGCGGGGATGCTTTCGGTCCACTCCGCGATCGGGGCGGTGTCGGCACTGATCGCCTTCGGGACACCCGAGCAGCAGGCTCGTCACCTGCCGGGGTTGGCCGAAGGACGGCCGCTGTCGGTGTTCGGGGCCACCGAACCGGAGGTGGGCTGCGATCTCGGGGCAGTCCGGACGACGCTGACCCGGCGCGACGGCAGGCTCGTCGTCGACGGCACGAAGATGTTCATCACCAATGCCGACCATGGCCGGCTCGTGAAGCTCCTCGCCATGGCCGACGGCAAGCCGGCCGTCGTCCTCGTCCGTCTCCCCGACCACGACACGGCCGATTTCCGCCTCCTCCGCTACGCCCTCCATCCGCTCCGGCACACCGCCAACCACGCCCTCGAGTTTCGCGGCTTCGAGGTTGACCAGCGCGACGTCCTCGAAGCCCCGGGAGGGGATGCGATGGCGATCGTTTGGCATGGTCTCAACCGCGGCCGCAGCACGCTCGCCGCGCAGGCTGCCGGCACGCTCCGCCTTCTCCTCGGCCATGCCCGTGGCCATGCGCTCCGCCGCGTGACCTGGGGCCAGCCAATCGCATCGCGGCAACTCGTTCAGGGGAGGCTCGCGCGGATTGCGGCGGCGGGAATGGCCTGTGAAGCGCTGGCGGTCTGGGCGGCGGCGACGATCGATGCCTCCGGCGGCTCTGGGGGAGAGCTCGAGGCGATCACCGCCAAGGTGGTGGCCAGCCAGGCTGTCCGCGACGGCGCGATCGATGCCCTCGGGATCCATGGGGGGCGGGCGTTCCTCGTCGGCCATCCGCTCGGCGATTCCTTCCATGACCATCTCGCCGTCGGCGTCTACGAGGGGGAGAGCGATCTGCTCGGGCTGGCGCTGTTCAAGGGGCTCGCCCGGCGTCATCCGCTCTCCGCGCTCTTGCGTCAGGGGAGCCGCTTCGGCGCCGCGGTCGATTGGCTCGGCTGGCGCGTCGGCCGTCTCGTTGCCGCCGGAGGTGACACGGGGATTCTCGACAGTCGCCTCCGCGCCCATGCCGCCGCGGCACGGAGGTCGCTCGCCTCCTCGGCGGTGGCGATCGACCGGGCGATCCGCCGGCATGGCCGTGCCCTGGCGGAGCGGCAGTTGGAGGTGGGGGCCCTGTCGGCGGCAGTCCGGGATGCGGCCAGCGTCCTCGCCGTTGCCCACCACGCCGATCTTCGGGGGGATGACGAGGCGCTGCTGACGGCGGACGTGTGGTGCCGGATGGCGCTAGCGCGGGCCGCCGGTCGCCGCCTCACGCCGGCGGATCATGCCGCGATCGGGGCCCTGGGGCGGGGGATCGTCGAGGGCTAATTGCCGCTGCTGAGCAGTGCCGGCCACCAACTGCACAGGTACCACGCCCGGGGAGTGGTCCATTCGACGAAGGCATCGAGCACCGACCTGGAGAGGAAGGCATCGGCCACGGTTCGCCCGGCCGGCTGCCCCGCGGAGCGGGCGGCGAGGTCGAGGCCGAGGATCTCGTCGAAGACGCCCCGGGGGCGGACATAGCGGACGACCCGGGCGGTCTCCTTGGTCAGTCCGGCCAGCTCGACGGCCCGGTCGACGGCATCCTCGAGGAAGCCGATCCGATCGACGAGCCCGGCGGCCTGGGCCTGCCTGGCCGTGAACACCTGCCCGGTTGCCACGGCATCGACGGCCGCTGCGTCAAGCTTCGGTCGCCCCTCTCGGACAATCTCCTTGAAACGGGCGAACATGTCGTCGACGAGCGATTGAAGAACCTTCCGCTCGCGTTCGGCGAGCTCGGGGGCCCGCTCCTTCGTGGGGGAGAGCATCTCCTTGAGCGGGCCGCTGGTGATCGAATCGTCGGCGATGTCGATCTTCCTAAGCGCTTTGGAGAAGTCGTAGTGGGGGATGATGACGCCGATTGAGCCGGTGAGCGTGGCCGGCTCGGCGAAGATCACGTCTTCGCCGCCACCGTTGGCCATGGCCACGTAATAGCCGCCGCTGGCCGCGATCGACCCCATGCTGACGACGACCTTCAGGTCGCGCTTCTTCACGATCGCCGCCAGGCGGTGATGGATCTCGTCGCTGCCGGACACGGTGCCCCCCGGGGAGTCGACCCGGAGAACGATCGCCTTGACCGACTCGTCGTCGGCGATCCGCTCGAGTTGCTGGCGGGCGAATCCCGATCCCCCCATGATCGCCCCGATCACATCGACGATCGCCACCCGGCTGGGGGCGTCTTTGGAGAACGAGTGCCAGCGTTCCTCGACCTGTCCTGGCTTTTGGAAATACCGCGCATTGGTGCTGAAGCTCGCCATCGCCACCAGCGCCGACATCCCGGCGATTACCCAGGGGATCCACGACCAGCGTTTGCCGCCCCGGCGGGGCTCACCGAGGATCACAGGCGCCGGAGGCGTGTGGGGGGAAGGGCCAGGGAGGGAGGGGGGATTCATCGTGGCAGGCTCCTCTTCGTGCTTTCGGGCGCCGGCGTGGAGGCCGGTCAACGGTCAGAACCGGGGATCATGTTGCCATCCAGAGACGGGGACCGCTACCCTTGACGATTGAAGGCGGCCTCTCCGCCGGAGACCGCAACCCCTGAGGAGCGACGCAACGTGATCGTGAGCGTGAGCACGGAGTGTTTCCCGGAACTGCCAGTGGCCAAGGCCATGGAGCGGCTGGCGGAGCTCGAATACACGGCCGTCGAGATCGATGTCCACGAGCACGGCGGCCACCTTCAGCCCGCCCAGGTCGCCGCCAGCCCCGAGCTCGCCATCCGTGAGTGCAGCGATCTGCAGCGGCTCCGCCCCGTGGCCGTCTCGTTCGCGGCTGCCGATTGCCCGACGATGTATGACCAGTTCGAGTCGTGCTGCCGGCTGGCCAAGTCGCTCGGCGTGGTGACGATGGTCGTCGAATCGTCGGAGCTCGGCACCCCCTTCAACGGCGAGATCGAGCGGCTCCGGAAGCTCGTCAAGATCGCCGCCGGCCTCGATGCCCTCGTCGGCGTGAAGACCGAGGCCGGACGGATGACGCAGGACGCGGAGACGACCGCCTCGCTGTGCCGGAATGTCCCGGGGCTGTGGGTGACGCTCGACCCGAGCCACTTCATCTTCGGCCACAAGAAAATGGCCAGTTGGGAGTCGATCCTGAAGTACGTCTGCCATGTCCATCTTCGGGACACCAAGCCGGACACCTTCCAGGTGCGGATCGGTCAGGGGAGCGTGGAGTATGGCAAGCTCTTCAACCAGCTCGAGCGGGTCGGCTACAAGCGGGCCTTGAGCGTCCACCTTCCGCCGCTGCCGAATGTCGATCAGGTGGCGGAGCTTCGCAAGATGCGCCTCCTCCTCGAAAGCCTGCTGTGACACGCGCCCGGGGGGGCGTGGACTGTCGGCGGCGCATCCCACCCGGAAATGATGGAGGGACGCGTCCTTCCCTGGACGCGTCCCTCCCACTCGGTTTATCGGCTCCATCCATGAAGCCTGTCGAACCGGATGCTGACTACCTCTGGGCCGAGGCCTCGGCGCGGCTGGCCATCTCGGCGTAGGTCTTGCTCCGCTCGTCTTCGCCCTGCTCGGCGTACATCATCGAGAGGTTGCCGTAGGCGAGGGCCAGGGCGGGTTCGTCGAGGAGCCGGCTGTCGACCGCGGTCACCATGCAGTCGATGCCGCGGCGACACAGATCGAGCGCGTCGTCGCGGCGATCGACCTGCCAGTACGACACCGCCATGCTCACGTACGACTCGCCGAGCCGCCCTACCTCGCCGTGCGACTCGAACGAGGCGTTGCGGTCCCAATAGCTTCGCACCTTGTCGAACCAGGTGACCGCCGTGGCATGGTCGGCGTTCTGGAGGCTGTGGAGCACGCCGATCCGGAAAAGGAGATCGCCGATCGAGGCCCGTTCGGTGTCGGTCAGCTCCCGGTGTTCGGCGCCCCGTTCCAGGTAGGCCACTGTCAGCGTGGCGTTGTCGATGAGGTCGGTGGCTTCGCCGCGCTTCTGACTGGCCGTGAGGGCGTCGGCGAGCCCGAGCCCGACCTCCCAGTCGATCTGCCGGCGCTGCCAGGCATCGGTGAGATCGGTGTTGATCCGGTCACGGGTGACGAGGAGCCGCTTCACCCACGGGAGCGGATCTACGACCTCGCAGCCAGCGGCGGCGGCGAGGGCCCCGCGGCACAGCTGGATCTCGAGGAGGGGGCGATCGGCCGTTTCGGGGCTGACGTCGTCGACCATCTTCGAAGCGGCGGTGAGCCACTTGGCGACGACCTCCCCCTTCCGCTGCCACTCCCCCTTGGCGATCGCCACCGCCATGCCGAGGTTGGCATCGAGGAGGACGTCACGGGCGGCTTCACGGATCGACTTCGATCGGGACTGCCGGAGCTGCATCGCCGAGCGGATCGCGGTGTCGAAGTGCTTGACGGCCGCTTTGTGGTCGGGCGAGGGGCACTCGACGTCGATCCGCCCGAGCATCCTCTCGACCTGGGCCGGAGCCACGCCTTCGAGGTTGGGCATTGTCTTGACGGTGAGCACGCACTGTCGGGCCTCGTCATACCGCCCGATCGCCATCAGCACGCTGGCGTTCTTGAGGTGCGTCCAGACATCCTCGGGATCGAGCTCCTCGGTGACCGAACCCAGCACCAGTGCCTGCTGCCACTTCCCCTGTTCGCAGAGGAGGGCCAGGAGCATC
>SIAG01000130.1 GCA_009691925.1 Planctomycetaceae bacterium | reverse complement strand
CCGTGACGATCCGCTTTGCCAGCGGCGCGGTGATGGAGATCCCGGAGGACCGAGAAGATCTCGTGAAGGCCGTGGTCCGTGCGCTCGCGAGCGAGGCCCAGCCATGCTGAGCCTCGCATCTCCGCCGACGATCTATCTCCACGCCGGCGCTACCGACATGCGGAAGAGCTTCGACGGCCTGGCGGGGATCATCCGCGGGAGCTTCGGCGGCGACCCCGCCGACGGCAGCCTTTTTCTGTTTGTGAACAAGCGCCGCGACCGGCTCAAGGCCCTGTGGTGGGATGGGGACGGCTTCGCACTCTGGTACAAGCGGCTGGAGCAGGGGACCTTCGAGACGGTGGCTGCGAAGGACGGCGAACATCGCGTGCGGATCGACAAGACACAACTGGCGATGATCCTCGGTGGCGTGCGATTGGAGTCGGCGCAGCGCAGGAAGAGGTATCAGCGCGTCCTCACCTAAAAAACTCCGCGCGACTGCCAAAATGGCGCTTGCGCTTTTCGAAAAAGGTTTTTATGATGCGCGCATGACGATGAAACTCCGCCTACCAAACGATCTCACCGCCTGTCACGCGATCATGCGCGACCAAGCTGCACAGATCGCGCGGCTCGAGAAGGAGCGTGATGCGGCGCTTCAATTCGCCTTCCGCAAGAAGCTCGAGCGCTACACGACCGACCCGAAGCAATTTGTGCTCGACTTCGGCAACACGCCGGAGATCATCGATGCCGCGGAGGGGATCGCGGATGCGGCTCTGGAAACGATTCAAAGCTACGAACGCCGCAAGCAGGCAGAAAAGAAGCCCCGCAACGAACAGCTCCCCGCCCACCTCCCGCGCTACGAAGTGAAGCTGCCGGTGCCCGCCCATCTCAAGACGTGCCCGACGCACGGCGAGCGGAAAATATTCGGCTTCGACTGGCTGGAAACGCTCGAGATCGTGCCGCCGAAGATCGTCGTGCGGCGGACGGGGATCCCCAAGCTCACCTGCCCAACCGCTCCCGAATGCGGCGTGGTCGAGGCCGATCGGCCAGTCGGCCTGGTCGAGGGAAACCGATACGACACGAGCGTCGCGGCCGAAATCATCGTGGCGAAACACGGGTATCACCTGCCGATCTACCGCCAGCAGGATTTCTTCGCTTCGTGTGGCTGGACGCCGGCACGAAGCACGCTTTTGAACGTGCAGATGGCTGCGGCGAAGCTCATCAGGCCTTTCATCGCGCACCTCCGGGAGGTGGTGCGGGCCGGACCGATCATCGGGACCGACGACACGACGGTGACGCTGATCGTGAAAGACTCTCCGCCTCCCCTTGATGACGACGATCCAAAGACGCGCCGCGCCCGCGAGGTGATCGCGGCTGCGCAGGCGGAGGATCGGGGCAGCATCACGGCGCGGATGTGGGTTTATCGGAGCATCACCGACCCCATCAACCTCTTCGACTTCACCGTCAGCCGGCATCGCGACGGTCCGGAGCTGTTTTTAGAAGGCTTCAGCGGCAGCCTGATGGCCGACTGCTACTCCGGCTACGAGGCGGTGCGGACCAGGAGCGACGGACGGATCATCCGCGCCGCGTGCGCGGCGCATGCGCGAAGGAAGGTGTTTGAAGCGGAGGCGAATCACCCGGTGCATGCCCACGTGCTCTTGGAGTGGTTTCAGGATCTCTACGACATCGAGGCGCGTGCCCACGACTTCACGCCGGAGGCGCGGCGCGAGATCCGGCAACTGGAGTCGAAGCCGATCTGGGAGCAGATGCGGGCCTACCTGGCCAGCGACGCCGTGGCCAACGTGATGCCAAAAGAGCCCTTCGGCGAGGCGATCCGGACCATCAACAACCAATTCGAGCACCTGATCGTCCATCTCGATGACGGCCTGATGCCGATCGACAACAACCTCACCGAGCAGCTTATGAAGCAGGTGGCCTTGGGAAGGAAGAATTGGATGTTTATCGGCAGCGTCGCGGCTGGCTATCGCGCTGCCGATCTCTTCACGCTCGTCAGCAGTGCGCTGCGATGTGATCTCGACGTCTTCATCTACGTGAAGGACGTCCTCGACAAGCTTCTCGCCGGATGCAGCGACTACCACTCGCTGCGCCCCGACGTCTGGAAGGAGTCGCATCCCGAGGCGGTCCGCATGTACCGCCAGGACGAGCGGCGGCACCGCGCTGAGGCGAAGTCGATCAAGCGAGCCAAGCGCCGACTGGGGCGGAAGTAGGCCCCAGGGTCTCCCGCCCCGGTCTCACCGCGGTCTAACCCAGGCCTTTCTGGCCCCGGCAAGGGGATGGGTGTGGTGGGCGCACACGATAGCAGGCAAAACCGCAGTTTTCAGTTCTTCTTGATTTGCACCGATAATTAGCCTAGAGTCTATGAAACGGTGTTGTTTTATGTGATTTCGTCGGATTATCGGTTGTAATGGAAAAATCCGAGAACACCCTCCGCGACCGGTTTTGGGCGGAGCTTCCCCAGCTTCCGTCTGGACTGTCGCTTCATCAACGCGAGCCGATCGTCGCGACCCGTCCGGGCCGCGGTGGCGCAGCCGTTTACGATGTCATCGACCTCTCCACGCCAGCGGGGCCGATCCCACTCCTCGCCGCGTATCAGGAACGGCTGCTCGCGCGCCAGGTCGAAGCTGTCGCGGCCCGGCTGGCGGCGGTCTTGTCGCAGCGTGGCGAACGAGCCCGCGCGTTGGGCCGGCGGGACTCCCGCAGCCTCGTGCCGACGATCATCACCGACCTCGCCAATCCGAGTGTCGTCGCGGCCT
Source organism: Planctomycetaceae bacterium (assembly GCA_009691925.1). Classification (GTDB taxonomy): domain Bacteria; phylum Planctomycetota; class Planctomycetia; order Pirellulales; family UBA1268; genus QWOP01. The sequence goes on along the minus strand of SIAG01000130.1, from coordinate 7,191 downwards.
GCGAGCAGCGAGGGATAGCGCTGCTCGACCGACGTGGGACGATCGTGCTGAACGCTTCGCCGTCATTCATCCATGTCGTCGGTCGAGCCGCGGTCGAGCCCACGTTGCGCGGGCGACTGTTCTCAGGCAAGGCTAGCCGAATTGTGCGGTTTCTTCTATCGGTTGCGGCGCCCGAATCACCACCCGTCGCTCGTTCTACCCAAACAATCGCGACGGCGTGCGACCTCTCATATGTGTATGCCTACGGCATCTTGACCAAACTGGAGCGGGATGGACTCGTCGACCGCCCGAGCCCGCACGGTGGGTTCCGCCTCCGCAATCCTGTTAGGTTACTCGAGGCTTGGATCGCTTCGGGCGAGCAGGCGGCCCGCGCAACCGAAGCATTTTACTGCCCGGCTACGTCGCGGCAGTCCTTGTTCGTGGCCGCGAAGCGCGTCGCCGAGGCGACGGGCACGGCACCGCTCTTCACATTGGCGAGCGCCCTCGATGAAGACGAGGTCCACGTCGCTGCCCTTCCCCACGGCATTTACTGGCCGGGGGAACTCGGCCCGATTGTCGAGGCGTTCGGATTGACGCGGACGACGCCGCGTAACTTCCGCGTCCTCTTTCCGGACCCCATCGTGTGGACCACGGCAGGAGGCCTGCTGCAGGACGATCCCGTGCGGCCCGCATCCAACAATGCCATTGGGCAGAACCGCGTGTGCATGCCGCAGTTGATCGTCGATTTTTCCGCCATCGAGGGCCGCGGTCGTGAACAGTCCGACTTTCTCCTCGCGCGGTATGCAGCCAAGCTTCCATTCATTGAGGACCGACCGTGAGCGGAGCCGACAACAGTGACGCGATCCGGTTCGAAGTTGTTCTTGAGGAGCTACGCCAACTCGTCAAAGAGTTCAACCGGATCGGCGTCGGAGTCGTCCTCGTTGGGGGGCAAGCGCTGGCGGCAGAGCAGCGGGAGTCGGGCGGCTCTGGTGTGATCATGGTTACGACGGAAACCGGGCTTTGCATCGAACGTGGTTACTCACTCGAGCCCGATCTGTTGATCGATGTCGGCTGTGCGGCAGGACGCATCGACGCGATCGGGGATGTTATGAGGAACTGCGGTTTCGATAGGGCCAAAACGGCCCGGTGGAGCAAAAGCAAGGGCACCGTGGCTGTGGACCTATTCATTCCGGAGGACACCGAGGAGTGGGATGATCCAAGTGCGACACGACTGCCGAAAAGCGCGGTTGCATTGCTGAAGCCGAGGCTTGTCCAACTTCGACTTCAGGGCGGCGATCTCGAGATCTACGTGCCGGATCCGGTCGGCTTTCTCGCCATGAAGTTGGAGGCCAAACAGCGTCTTCGACCGAACATGAAAAAGGACTCCTTCGACATGTACGCATACGTGTCGATGAAGGGGATCGACACCATCGCCAAGGCGATCCTTGCCGACTCACATGATGGCCCGGCGTTGACGACGGGGCTGGCTTCGCTCTTTGGAGATGACGCGGCGCCCGGCGTGCGGGATGTCCTGGCATACGCGGACGGTTATGATTCGACAGAGCAAGCTCTGCTCGCCCGGGCGGTTATCGATCTGTTCCAGCAACTTGCCCATCGCTTGTCGGGCGATCGCTCGCGGCACTGAGCCCTCCACCGCGCCGATCCCGAGTTGCACCGTATTCGCAGAGCAGTCCTCGATTCCCCCGACAACGGAGGACCGGGAGCGGGCAATGTGGGTCGGGACCGGCAGGCACCTGCTCGTCACTTCGAGCGACAGGCGACGTGCGGGCGGGGTGGGGGGGCGAGAATGCCGCCGCCGACCGCTGCGACTCGTACCACAAACCGCGATCCCACGACACATCCCGGATCGCGTGGTCCAAGCTGAAGCCGCGGGTGGGGGTGGAATTATCGCTGGAGTGCCTGGGGGGGGGCGACATCCGGCTCATCGTATTCATCCCCGAGCCGGGTCGATTCGGAAGATCCTTACAAGTCTGGACCACTCGTCGCCTTGGCGCGTCTGGGTGGGCTTCGCTGCCCTTCGGAAGTCGGGGCGATGACGTGGGACCACATCAATTGGGAGAAGGGGCGGCTGATGGTTCTGGCCCCGAAGACGGAGCACCACGGCGGCGAGCATGCCGTGCGAGTGGTGCCGATGTGTCCAGAGTTGCGGGCGATTCTGGCCGAGGCGTTCGATCACGCCGAACCGGGGGCGACCTTGGTCGTGCCGATGGCGGCGCGACCGGGGGCGAACTTCAGCACGCAGCTGCGCCGGATCGTCCTGAAGGCGGGCCATAAACCGTGGGACCGCCTGCTCCAGAACCTTCGGGCCTCGTGCGAGACCGACTGGGTTGAACGCTATCCAGCCCACGCCGTGGCCAAGTGGCTCGGCCACTCCCCCAAGGTGGCGGCCGAGCACTACCTGATGTCTCGCGAGCACCATTTCGAGGACGTCATGAACCGCGGTGCCGCAAGTTCGGTGACCTCCGCCGAGGAGGCGGCGGCGAGTCCCGATGAGGCGTCGGAGTGTAGCGCGAAATGCGACGCGATTGAGACGCGAAATGCGACGCCGCAGGCTCCCGCATCCGGAAGCGCGGAGCCGCAGAAAACGACAGAACCCGCGGCGACCACAGGGGTTACCGCGGGTTCCTCGGGACTTGCGCCGATCACGGAAATCGGCAAGGTGGGCGATATAGGACTCGAACCTATGACCCCTAGCTTGTCGAGCTAGTGCTCTAACCAACTGAGCTAATCGCCCGCATCGAACCCTTGGAGTGTGGATCCTGAAAACCGTGCCGTCAAGCAAGCCCGGTCGAGCGGCCCGGCGGGAGGGATCGGCCGCCCCTCACCCCCCGGCACCACCGGCACAACCTGCCAGCCAGTCGAGCATCCGCTCCCGGGCTGGCGGCGGAATCGCATGCCCCCCGCGGTGATTGAAGAGCCCCAGCCGGGGGCGATCCCGCTCCAGCCGGCCGACCTCCAGGGCCCGGGCGACATGCCCCCAAGAACGGTCGCCATCGGCCGCCCCCGGGCCCGCCTCGCCTCCGAGGATCAGCATTCCGCGGGGCAGAGTGAGGGCGAGGAGCTGGGCGTGGTTGAGCTGGAAGTCCGCCGCGCGGATCGCGTCGCCGAGGTACCAGGGATCGTGCCAGTTGGAGAACCCCAGGCCGATCCCCCCCTCGCTGAACACGCTGCCGGTGACGCGATCGTCGAAGGCCGCCAGATAGAGCGCCTCCTTGGCGCCGAGCGAATGGCCGGCAGCGACGATCGCGGTCGGATCGACATGGTCGATCGTGAGGAGGATGTCGACTGCGCGGATTCCGTCATGGAGGAGCTTCCGCATCCCGCGGGCGCCGGGATGGCGGGCCGCGAGTCGGGCCACCGCGCCGGGGAGATCGAGGCGGTGGGCAGGGGACGTGTTCCAGAGGTGACAGCGCGGGCAGAGGACGACAAAGCCGCGCTGACAGAGCCAGGTGCCGATGGCGACGGCATCATCGGCAGCGGTGCCGGCCGGCTCGTCGATGGTTTGGTCGGTCGTTGAGTGGAAGACCACGGCGCCGGGCCAGCCGCGCTTCGGCCGCGCTGCTTCGTCGGCGGGAAGGAGCAGCCAGGCGTCGACCTCTTCGTCTGGCTCGGTGGCGTAGCGGATCAAGCGCCGCCGGCACCCCGCCGCCAGCGCTTCGGCGAGGAGCCGATGATGGTTGCCGGGCTCCGCAACTTCCCAGGGAGAGAGGAACTCGATCCACGCTGCGCGGATCCGCTCCCGTTGGGCCAGCCACATCTCTCCGCTGGCGATCGGTGCGCCATCAGGATCGACAAGGAGCGACGGAGGCCAGTCGTCGGTCGGGACGGCCGGCGCCGTCTGGACCTCGGCGAGGAACGGCAGGGCTTCGTCAGGGGGCCCGGCCCAGGGATCGCGCCCGATCGCGCCGCCGAGGAGCGCGGCGGCAGCGGCGAGGCAGCGACGACGCGTCGGCATCGGAGGGCTCCCGGAGAGGATGGCCGTGGCGGCGCTATCGGACTGGCGTCGCGGCGTCGGCAGGGGCCGCGGCGGTCCGCGGCGACACTTTGTCGTGGAGGGCCGTCGCCACCACCTTGCCGAGCGTCGCTTCCCACCAGCGATCGAGGCTCTCGGGAAGGGATGCGGTCGCCGCGGCTTCCGAGGATTGGGCTTGAATGTCGTGGACGAGCGGCAAAAGGAATCCCGGGTCGCCGATTGCCATTTCGCCGAGGAGTTGGGCATCGGCGTCGGTGAGCGTGCGGAGGATGACGGCCAGACTGCGGTCGAGCCCCCAGCCATGGAGGAGCGCCAGTGGCGCGGCGCAGTCGGCGTGGAAGGCGACCGTCGAGAGCTTTTCCTCACCGCGCCGGGCGAACGACGCTGCCATGAGTGGAATCGGCACGCCGGCGGCGGCGGTGAGGTAGGCGATCGGGCCCGCCTGATCCGATTGCGTGAACGTGGCGAGCTCCTCCAGCGTGGCCGGGTCGCGGGCAGCACCGAGGGCAGCCATCCGCGTCAGGCTGGCCGGCCACGAGTCGCGGCTGCACGTCCCTTCGACGGCCCGCCAAGCCGTTGTCGCAACCACCTTCCCCGCCTTCATGAGCAGATCGCCGCCGCTCGCCTGCTCGTGCGGAATCAACAGCGGCTCTTGGCCCCCCTCGGCGTACACCGAGGCGATGAGCGTGTCGGCCGCTGCCAAGCCCCCCGCGGCGCCGATCCTGCGGAGGATGTCGACGACCCGTGCAAACCGATCGGGGAAACTGGTCTCGGCTGCCATCACCTTGGCGATCACCTCCTCGGCCGCGGCCCCGCGCCCCGACATCCCAGCGCCATGGAGCCAGGCGGCGAAGTGCTCGAAGCGCTCACGCGGGGAGCTTCGCCCCGGGCATAGACCGCTGGCGGCGAAGGTCGCGTCGACCGCAGCGGCGGTGCCGGGGGCGGTGAAGAAGTCGATCCCCGATGTCAGGAGGGCGTCGCTCTGGGCCCGGTCCTCGCCGGCAGCGGCGCGGAGCGTTGCCAGGGATCTGGCCACGTCACCGGCGGCGGTGCGGAGCGAGAGCCTGTGGCCGGTGGTGGTCTGGACGAGAAGCAGACGGCCGGAGGGGCCCTCGAAGCGGGCCTCGAGGTCGGTCGACGTGACGATCAGCGTCTCCCCTTCCCACCGGGTCGTGGCCTTTCCCTCATGGACGATGGCGAGGCAGGCGGCAGGTTCGATGCGGGCCGTGATCGCAAACGGCGCGGCGGTCGCGCGTGGTCGGGATTCAAACCCAACACCGAGGGTCAGCTGCCGTTTGAAGCCGGCCGTCGCGGTCTCGCCGGCAGCCAGCGACAGGGCGAGCTGCGCGGTCAGACGCCCCGGGGATGGCAGCGGGACCTCGAATCGCCCCGCCTGACCGGGGAGGAAGCAGCCGATCCCATCGGCCGTGATCGCCGCGCCGCAGGCCTTGTCGCTCCCCGACAGGACCGACACGAGCAGGCCGTCGTTGGACGAAAGAACGAGCTCGCCCGTGGGCTGCCCCACCGCGATCAAGGCGCCCGGGGTCGGCGTCCGCTCCCAGGTGGCAGCGATATCCTCGCCGCCGGAGAGGATGGCGACGAGCCACTCCCGGAAGCGGAGCATCACCTCCTCCTCGCGCGACAGCGCCGTCCCTAGCGGCGCGACCGGGTCGTAGTCTTCGAGGTCGAAAACGGCAACGACGCCGTTGGCCCCGTGGGCGCCATCGGTAGACGGCTCGAAGGTCACCTCCTCACGGAGAAAGCGCCCCGACATCCGCAGCCGCTGTTTCCATGCCAGCCGGTCGGGTTCTGTCACCGGGGCTCCGGGGGCGATCACGAGCGCCGCCAGGAGCGCTTCCCGGGTGGTCCTCGTGCCGGCCGGCAGACGGACATCCTCGAGCACCGCTGGTGGAGGGAGATCGGTGATGGTGATCGAGAGCACAGCGCCGGCCGGGCCCGGCTTGACGGCGACTTCGACTGCCGTGCCGGCGGCCGCGCCGTGGAGGCGGGCGGCGGCGGCGAGATTCGAGAGCCCGGCGAGGAGGCCCGTCGGCTTCCGCTCCTCCACCAGCGCCGCGGCACTGAAGCGCCCGTGGTCGCGGAGAAACCGGCCGATCGCCGTGCGGATCTGTTTGAGGTGGGGAGGATCGAACGCCGCCGGTTGGCCCCGCGTCCAGAGCGGTTCCTCCATCGTCACCGGCCGCCGGTTGTCGTCGAGCCAGCTCGTGCCCCCCCAGCCATCGGCCGCCTCGACCGTCTCGGCCAGCGCCCCGGGTGGTGGCCGCTGCCCCTGGATCCAACGCTGCAGCCCACCGGCGAGATCGTCGGGGAGGCCGCTGATCTCCACGCCGGCGGCCATCGATCTCGGCCCCTCGGCGATGTCGACGACGAGTCGTTCCCCTGCCGCACTCCCCTCCACGGCTGCGGTCGCCTTCGCGGCTTCAAAGCCGGCGTGCTGGAGCGCGAGCGTCGCCTTGCGGCCGACGGCCGAGAGGAACAGGCGGCGATTGGCCTGCGGGCGGGAGAGGAGGAGGAGATCGTCGTCGGCGACGAGGGCCTTGGCGAGTCGTTCCGGTTCGATCGTCGTCAGCCCGCGGATCGTGAGCGCGGCATCGAGTCGGAGATTGCCCATCGGCTCGGCGGCGGCGCGGCCGGCGGTAGCGCTGGCGAGAACCAACAGCGCCACCATCCTCGGGATCGACCACAGGCCTCTCGGGCCAATCGCGGCGGCGGGCATGGAGCGGGTTCCCGGGGGGGACGGCGCGGCGGACGACGGCGCACCACCGGAGGGTCGGTGGCTCTCGACGGCGGACCGGAAGAGGGCGGGAGAGTAGCGGAAGGTCTCCGCCCACCCAACGGCGAAAACCCTCGGGGACGGGGCAAGGCAAGCCTGGGTTCCGCGGCGACCGGCCTTGTGGGATGCCGGGATCGGCGGGGATACTGCCGCTCCCCGCGGGTGGTTCAAGCCCCGGTTTTTCCTCCGTTCCGCCCCTCCCACCCCCGTCCGCCACCATGCCCACCGTCCGCTTCGCCAATGGCTATTCCCGCGAGTTTCCCCAGGGCTCCCGACTGGCGGATGTCGCCGTCGGCGTGGCCGGTGGCGGGAAGAAGAAGTTGCCGCCGATCGCCGCCCTCCTCGATGGGAAGACCGTCGGCCTCGACGCTCCGCTGCCGGAGCAGGGCGAGACGCTGATCGAATGGCTCTTTACCGGCGACCC
>SIAG01000129.1 GCA_009691925.1 Planctomycetaceae bacterium | reverse complement strand
GGCGGCATCGGCGTCGAAGGCGACGGCCTGCTGCCAGGTGGCGCTCGAGAGGATGAGCCGGTGGAGGGCCTTGAGCGAGCCGTGCCCCTGATCGCGAAACCAGCAGGCGAGCCAGTCGAGAAGCTCCGGGTGGCTCGGTTGGCTCCCCATGAATCCAAAATCGTTGGGCGAATCGACGAGCCCGCGGCCGAAGTGCCACTGCCACACCCGGTTGACGATGCTCCGCCAAGTCAGGACGTTGCGGTCGTCGACGAGGAATCGGGCCAGCGCCGCGCGTCTCGCCCCCTCGTCGTCGCCGCTCACAACGAGCTCCGCCGGCAATCCCGGCAGACAGCCAAGCGCTGCCGGCCCCACCTCTTCCAGCGGCTTGGTCACCTCGCCGCGCTCGAGAATCCGGATCGGCCGCGGCGACTTCGCCGCCTTGAACGACCCTTGCGGTGCGAAGTCATTGGTGACGGCATAGACCTTGGCCGGCGGCGGCAGCGCCGCAAGCTCGGCCTCGACTTCCCCCCGCAGCAGTGCGAGGAACAGCGTCTCGGTCTCCGCTGCCGTGCGCTCGGCGGCGGGCTTGGCGAATAGCGAAGCAAGCGTCTGGGGGAGCGGATCGCGATCGGCTGGCGCCAGTTCCGGACCGCAGGCCGACAGTCGCAGCCTTCCCACCTGATGGCCCGTGGCCCCTTGGAAATCGAGGCGGATCGTGAGCATCGCGCCCCCTTCCGGGGTCAACGGCTCGGCGAGATGGAAGACCGCTTCGTGGTTTTGGCCGTAGTGCGGATGGATGCTCCAGTGGGTGGTGGCCTGGCCGTCGAGGGCGCCTTTCACCGGGTCGTTGCTGTCGGCGTGATCGGCAGCGGCCCGGGCGATCGCCACCGCCGTGGCTGGCTTGTCGGCCGCGCCGAGGGGGCGCGCCGCGACGGAAAACTCCGTCAGATGGAAATTGCCCGCCGGCTCGTAGCGCCCTGGGCCGCCGCTGGGGAGCGAGGGATCGGCGAGCGTCTCCAGACGGATGGCCCGGAGATCACTCAGCGTTGATCTGGCGGTAACGAGGAGCGTGTCTTTCTCGGGCGTTGGCCCCGAGGCGAGCCAGGAGCCGTCGGGGAGGGGCGTGTGGACCGTGCCCGGCGACGCAACGCTCGTGATCGCAAGGATCTCAAGCGCCTCGAAACGCTCGGCACGGGTCTGCTTCGAGATGGCGGCGGCGGTGAGGCGGGCGGCTTCGGCGGGCTCTTTCGAAGCCGCAAGGATCGCTTCATCGCGGCGCTCGAGCGCGGTCCGGGCTGCGAGGAGCGTGCGGCGGCGGGCATGAATGGCCGGATCGGTGTCGTAGAGACGGTCGGCCCGGTCGATGCCGGCAAACACCGCCTGGAGGGCGTGATAGTCGCGCTGCGAGACCGGATCAAACTTGTGATCATGGCAGCGGGCGCAATGAACGGTGAGGCTCTGGAAGGTGCTCATCACCGTCATCACGTAGTCGTCGCGATCGAGGTTCTGCGACATGAGATGGTCGACGGTGTCCTCACGAACGCCGACCATGAGGGTGTCGTCCCAGGGGCCGGCGGCGAGGAAGCCAAGGGCAGGAATCGCCTGTGGATCGTCGGGGAAGAGCCTGTCGCCGGCCACTTGCTCGGCGACGAACCGGCGATAGGGCTTGTCGGTGTTGAAGGCGCTGATCACCCAATCGCGGTAGGGCCAGGCGTTGGGGCGGGCGTGGTCGTGGTCGTTGCCGTGGGTGTCGGCGTAATGAGCGGCATCGAGCCAGTGGCGGGCGAGGTGTTCCCCGTACTGCGGCGAGGCAAGGAGATTGTCAATCTCGCTGCTGATCGCATCGTCAAGGCCGCGTCTGGCAACCTCAGCTGCGAAGGCCTCGACGGCGTCGATCGTGGGGGGAAGCCCCGTGAGGTCGTAGTGAAGGCGGCGCAGGAGTGACCGCGGATCGGCCGGGGGGGCAGGAGCGATTCCCTCCTTCTCGAGCCGCGCCCGAATGAAGGCGTCGATCGGATGGCTTGCGCCTGCCGGAACAGCGGGGCGGACGAGGGGCTCCAGCGACCAGGGGGTGTCGGCGGCGGCAGGGGGAGCGACGATCGCCACGAGGAGGGCGAACGAGGCAAGACGGAGGATGGCGCGGTGGCTCGATCGCACGGTCGTTTTCCTAACCCTGTTCCCCGGCCGCAGCTGCGGGCCTGCCGCAACAGCGATCCTCCTTATGGTACCCTGACGGGCTGGGAAAGCCGCACGGTGAGCCCTATGCCAACGCTGATCTTAACCTCGCGCTGGAGACGCCGCCGACGGGCGCGGCCCTGGGTGCTTTCACTGCTGCTGGCTGCTGGCTCTGCCGCCCCCGCCGCCGACCTCATGCCCTATCCTGCGTCACTGTTCATCGATCGCCCCGAGGGGGCAGAGCAGATCGTGATCCTCGACGCCATCGATGGCCACCGGGTCGATCGAACGCGCGAGGTGAGCTTTGAGGTGGCCAACGTGCGTGTCGCGCGGGTGTCGGCCACGGGCCTCGTTGTGCCGCTGGCCGACGGCGCGACGGAAGTCAGCGCCCGCCTCGGTGATCGCCACGTCACGATTCCGCTGGCCGTGAGCGGTGTGGCGAATCCGTCTCCGGTGTCGTTTGAACAGGAAGTCCAGGCGATCCTCACAAAGCATGCCTGCAATGCGGGGGGCTGCCATGGTAAGGCGGAGGGGCAAAACGGCTTCAAGCTCAGCCTCCTCGGCTTCGATCATGCCGCCGACCATGCGGCGATCGTGTCGCAGTCGCGCGGCCGCCGCATCAATTCCTCCGCGCCGGAAGCCTCGCTCCTCCTTCTCAAGGCCACCGCCGCGGTGCCGCATGGCGGCGGGAGAAAGATCGACGAGGGGAGCCCGGCGCACCGCCGGCTCCTCCGCTGGATCGCGGAGGGGGCGCGGGCCGACGTGCCCGACGATCGGCCGGTGGTAGCCCTTGTGGTCGAGCCGGCGGAGGTGAGGCTGCGGCCGGGGGAATCCCACCAGCTCCGCGTCAGCGCCCTCAACGCTGCCGGCGGACGGCATGGCGTGACGCGGGAGACCGACTTCATCTCGAATACCCCTGGGATCGTCGGCGCCAGCGCCGCCGGCGTGCTCCAGGCGGGGGTGATCCCGGGGGACGCGGCGATCCTCGTCCGCCATCTGGGCCATGTCGCCACGGTGCGGGTCGTGGTGCCGCGCGAGGGAATCGCCTTCGTGCGGCCGCCGGAGATCAGCGCCATCGACCGGCTCGTCCATGACCGCCTCGCCGCGCTCGGGATTCCAGTGGCGGAGCGCTGCGACGATGCCACGTTCCTCCGCCGCTCGAGCCTCGACACGATCGGCACGCTCCCCACCGCCGCCGAGGCCCGCGCGTTCCTTGCCGATCCCTCCCCTGACAAGCGGGAGAAGCTCGTTGAGCGGCTCCTCGAGCGGCCGGAGTATGCCGACTTCTGGACGATGAAGTGGGCCGACATCCTCCGGGCCGACAAGGCGAAGATCGGGCCGCAGGGGGCTGTCGCCCTGACCCGCTGGCTCCACCGGCAGTTTGCCATCAATCGCCCCTACGACGAGTTTGTCCGGGCGATTCTCACCGCCGACGGCCCGGTCGGGCATGAGTCTCCGGCGGCTGTCTTCAAGGCGCTTGATGGCGCCGAAGTGGCGGCGCGATCGCTGAGCCAACTGTTCTTTGGCGTGCGGATCGAGTGTGCCCAGTGTCATCATCATCCCAGCGAACGCTGGAGCCAAAACGACTACGCGGCGCTGGCCGGCTTCTTTACCGGCGTGAAGCTTAAAGTTCTTCCCGGCGGCGGCGAGGGGGTGGTGTCGCGCGGGGGTGTCGATCTGCCCCATCCGCGCACCGGCGTGGCGGTGCCGGCCGCAGCGCTCGGCGCGCCGCCGGCTGCCTTCAGCGTGCCGTCGGCCGATCGCCGCCGGCTCCTGGCCGAGTGGGCCACCGCCCCCGACAACCCGTTCCTCGCCCGGGCGATCGCCAACCGGCTCTGGGCCCACTTTTTCGGCCGCGGTTTGGTCGAGCCGATCGACGATCTCCGCGCTACCAATCCCGCCACGAACGAGCCGCTCCTCGACCATCTCGAAGCCCGACTGAAGGCGCTGCGATTCGATCTCCGCGCCTTCACGCGCGAGCTGCTCGCCTCGCGCACCTATCAGCTCGCCGCCACGCCGGCCCCCGGCGCCGAGGAGGATCGGCGGCACTTCTCCCATGCCCTCCCCAAGGCGCTCCCGGCCGAGGTGCTCCTCGACGCGATCTGCCAGGCGACCGGCGTGCGGGAGTCGTTCAACGGCTGGCCGGAGGGGACGCGCGCGGTCGAGGTGTGGGACAACCGCATGCCGTCGTACTTCCTGAAAGTCTTCGGCCGGCCGGTGCGGGCAACGGTCTGCGAGTGTGAGCGGGGCACCGAGCCGAGCATCGCCCAGGCCCTCCATCTGATCAATTCACCCGAGATCGAGGCGAAGCTCGGCGCCCGCCACGGCACCGCTCGCCGGCTCGCCGAATCTGTGCTCGCTCCCGAGGAGATTGTCGTCGAGGTCTGCCTGGCGACGCTCTCCCGGCCCCCGACGGCGGGAGAGCTGACGGCGCTCCTGCCGCTGTTTGCGGGTGGCGGGGAGTCGGTCACTGGCAGCGGCGACGGCGATGGAGCGATTGTGCGCCGCGCGGCGGTGGAGGATGTCCTCTGGACATTTCTCAATCGCACGGAGTTTCTCGGCAACCACTGACGGAGGGGAGCGATGGAAACTTTCGCGATCGGCAGGCCCGCACGGCGGCGCTGTGACGGCGTCTCGCGCCGGCATCTGCTCCGCCTCGGCTCGGCCGGCATCTGGGGAGGGCTCTCGGGGCTGGCGCTGCCGGGGATGCTTCGGGCGCAAGAAGCACGCGGGCCGGGATCGCCCCAGCCGCGCGCCAAGAACGTGATCTTCATCTTCCTCGAAGGGGGCCCGCCGCAGCAGGACATGTGGGATCCGAAGCCGGGGGCGCCGGCCGAGATTCGCGGCCCCTTCAAGCCGATCCAGACGTCGGTGCCGGGGACGATCTTCACCGAGCACTGTGCCCGCTCAGCGCGGATCGCCCACAAGTTCACCGTTGTCCGCAGCCACACCCATGCCGACAACGGCCATGCCACCGGCTACCACTACGTGATGACCGGCCGCCGCGCCCCCTTCGCCGACGGCGAATATCCGGTCCCCACCAACGAGCACTTTCCCTCACTGGGCTCGATCGTGGCCCGCGAACGTGGCTCGGCCGGCACGGTGCCCCCCTACATCAATCTCCCCCATCCGATGTCGGCCGGGGGGCCGGGGTTCTATGGGCCGGAGCATGCCCCGTTCGTTATCGAGGCCGATCCGAGCCAGCCCGACTTCGAGGTCAAGGATCTCGGTCGGCTGGCCGGTCTCTCGGAGGCCCGGCTCACGCGCCGCCGCGATCTTCTCGAGCGGCTCGAAGCCGACCGGGGGGCGCTGCCGCTCTCCGGCCGCTCGGCGGCGATGGCCACTTACTACCGCAAGGCCAACGACCTGATCACGTCGCCGCAGGCCCGGGCCGCGTTCCGCATCCAGGAAGAGCCCGAAAAGCTCCGCGAGGAGTATGGCCTGACGCAGATCGGGCAGAGCGCGCTCCTCGGCCGGCGGCTCGTCGAGGCGGGCTGTCGGTTCGTGGGGATCGACGCTCCTGGCTGGGATGTCCACTTCAACTGTTTCCCGTCGCTCTCGACCGACCTTATCCCGCCGGCCGACCGGGCTTTCGCGGCGCTTGTCGACGATCTCGACGCCCGCGGCCTCCTCGCCGAGACGCTCGTCGTGATGATGGGGGAGATGGGGCGGACGCCGAAGGTGAACGCCCAGGCCGGGCGCGATCACTGGTCGATGGCCCAGTGCATCCTTTTCGCCGGGGCCGGGATTCGGGCCGGGCAGGTGATCGGCGCCACCGACGCCCAGGCGGCCGCGCCGACGCGCGATCCGGTGAGCATCGCCGACTTCCGCCACACGCTGCTGTGGCTCCTCGGCATCGACTCGCGGACGGAGGTCAACGATCCCCTCGGCCGCCCCGTCTCCCTCTCCGACGGCGGCGTGCTGATTCCTGGGCTGATCGCGTGAGGGAGTGGGACTTGGCCAAGGAGCCGCCCTCCCGGTCTTTAAGTGACTTCCATTCACGGCGTGAATGATTATCATTCACCACATGAATGAAAACACACTTCCGCGACTGGCCGCGGGGGCGCTCCGCGAGCGGTTGCGGGTGATGCCCGCCGTGATCGTGAGCGGGGCCCGTCAGGCGGGTAAGAGCACGCTCGTGCAGGAGCCGGTGGCAGGGAAGCGGCACTATGCCACGCTCGACGATCTCGATGTCTGCGACCTCGTCCGGCGCGACCCAATGGCGCTGGTTGGCGGGGAGACGCGCCTAACCATCGACGAGGTGCAGCGCGAGCCCCTTCTCCTCCGGTCGATCAAGCGGGCGATCGACAAGCAGCGCGTGCCGGGGCGGTTCCTCCTCACCGGTTCGGCGAACCTCCTTCTGATGCGCGGAGTGTCGGAGTCACTCGCCGGGCGGGCGAGCTATCTCACGCTCTGGCCGATGACGCGTCGCGAGCAGGCGGGGGCTGGCCGGGGGGGGCTGTGGCCGGAGCTGTTGGCGGCGGAGGATGCGTCGTGGCGCGAGGTGCTCGGTGACCACGACGCCCAACCGGAAGACTGGAAGCGACTGACACGACGGGGAGGCTTTCCTACTCCGGCCCTCCATCTCCGCACCGACCGGGAGCGGTCGATCTGGTTCGACGGCTATGTCCGCACCTACCTTGAACGCGATCTCCAGGATCTCGCGTCGATCACGGCGCTCCCCGACTTTCGCCGGCTGATGCGGGCTGCCTGCCACCGTCTCGGCCAGATGGTCAATCAGACGGAGCTTGGCCGCGACGTCGCACTTCCCCAGCCGACCGTCCACCGCTATCTCAATCTGCTCGAGACGTCTTATCTGCTCCTACGGATTCCGGCGTTCGCTCGCAATCGCACCAAGCGGCTGATCAAGTCGCCCAAGCTCTATTGGGGCGACACCGGCGTCGCCCTCCATCTTTCAGGGAGCGACGAACCCAGCGGAGCGCATCTCGAGAATGTCATCCTCAACGACCTCCTGGCCTGGCGGGATTCGAGTGAGGAGAGGATCGATCTCCATTACTGGCGCACCGTCACCGGCGAGGAGGTCGATTTTGTCGTCGAAGCTGGGGAGCGATTGATTCCGATCGAGGTGAAGGCGACGACCCGGCCGCGGCTGGCCGACGCTGCCGGCCTCCTCGCCTTCCGGTCCGAATATGGCAGGACCGCGCGGGCAGGGCTCCTGCTCCATGCCGGCAATACGATCCAGTGGCTCGCCCCAAGCATCCTCGCCGTTCCCTGGTGGCGAGTGCTCTGAAGAGACCCTGGCGCCTCACGCCCGCTCGTGCCGCAGGCTCGGGTCGACGGCGGCGGCAGCTCTGGCGGCATCGAAACCGGCGCCGAGGAAGGTGGCGAGGCGGGTGGCGATCGTGGCGGGGCTTTCGAGGACGTCGTGGTATTTCACGTCGAGGATGTCGACGATCCCCTCCTTCCGCAGGTGCACAAGCAACGACCGCACCTGGCTCACCTGCCTGGCGAAGGTCGCTTTGAGGGACTCGTCGGTGATCCGGCCGCCATCCTTGCCGAGCCGGTCAAGCATCTTCTTCTGCGACGCGACCACCTCTTCGAGCGGCCGGTGCATCATCACGACCCGATATTTTTCCGTCCGGGGGAGATGGGGCACGAGCTGCGCCACGACCTTCACCACGTTCCCGCGGGCCTGCGAGACCCACGAGCTTTCGACCGCCAGCCGGCGGGCCAGCTCGTGCTCGAGGTAGCCGCGCTGGTTGCTCTCGTCGGCGGGGCGATGATCGTCGGCGAAGGCCGGCACGCCCCCCGCGGCGAGCATCTGCATCATCATCGAGGTCCCCGACCGGGGCAGCCCCGTCACCACGACGACCGTCTCGGCGCGGGGGGGGAGCGGATGGGGAGCCTTCGAAGGCGTCCATGTGTCGTCGCCTTGCGAAGAGCGAAAGCGATCGCGGATCTCCTCAGGATGCTCGGCGCCAGGCAGGCCGCTTGAGTTGCGGCTGGAGAAATGCCGGGCCTCGCGGGCGAGCTTTTGATGGCGGCGGCTGGAATCGGGATCGCGGCGTGCGAGCCGGTAAAAGCGGGCGAGCGAACGGTGGCCGAGGGGATAGACCGGATTGACCTCGACCGCCTTCTTGAGCGCCGCGAAGGCCTCGTCGGTGGCCTCCAGCCTCCACAGGGCGAGCCCCAGAAGATGGTGGGCCGGGCCGAAGTTGAAATGCTGGCCGATCGTCGTCCGGGCTTCGTTCACTGCCCGCTCCCAGTCGCGCTCGCGGAGGGCGACGCGGGCCAGTCCATAGTGGGCCTGGGCATTCATCGGATCGAGATCGACCACGGCCTGGTATTTCGCCGCCGCCGCGGGCCAGTCGCGCCGCTGCAAGAAGACATCGGCCTGCTTGAGAAGGAGCGAGGGGCGGTTGTTTGTCTGGGTCTGTTCGGCCAGGGCGAGTGACTCGAGGGCCTCCTCATGCCGCCCCTCGAGCGCGAGCACGCTCCCTTCGAGGTAGGCAAAGGCGCGGAGATTGATGCCGCTGGTGCGCTGGAGCTTGCGGAAGCGGCGCTTGGGGATGTCGCCGATCTTTTCCCAGTCGATTCCATCGGAACCGGGAGGAGCGTTTTCAGGGGCGGGAAACGTTTCCTTCCATTCAGCCAGCTGGGCCTTCGCCTTCTCGGCGGCCTGTTGCATCGCCTCGTTTTTCCGCTCGCGGAGCTTCGTGAACGTGGCCCGAGCCTCGATCGGCCGCTCCTGGCGGATCTGCGTCGTGAGGAGATGGACGCCAAACCGGCTCTCCTGCGGAAACTGCTCCCAGAGATCATGAAAGAGCGTCGCCGCCTGCTCGATCTGCCCGCCGTCGACGCACGATCGGGCGAGGTTGTACTGCAGCTCGCGGGTCGTCTCGGCGATCGCCTCGGCCGCATCCTCGCTCGGCTCGTCGATGTAGCCGAGATCGACCAGCTGCCGGATCGCTTCCTGGGCATCGACAGGATCGATCTGCGTGTCAGGGGGATGGCAGCCGTCGTCGCCAGGCACCGCATCCCAGGAATCGAAGTATTCGGTTGCGGGGGCCGCCTCGTAGATCGACAGCAGCGGCCGGCCATCCATGTCACGCCCCACCGGGAGGCCGAAGAGGGAGAGGACCGTGGGGGCGATGTCGAGGAGCGAGGCGCCGAAGAGGAGCTCGTCTTTTCTGATCCCCGGGCCACTGGCAACGAAGATCCCGTAATCGCGGTGCTCCGCGGCCGGGCCGGCCGGTTCGTTGGGGATGCTCTTCGGCCGGAGGTGATCGGGATGGAAGCCGTGGTCGCTGACGAGGATCACGGTCGTCTCGGGGCCGGCAAGCTGCAAAAGTCTGCCAAGCATGAGATCGTGATAGCAGTACGCCGAGTTGACGACGTCTTTGTAAAGCTCGAAGTCGCGTTCGTTCACCCACTCGAGTCTCGGTGGGTGATACTGCATGAAGGCGTGGCTGAAGTGGTCGATGGCGTCGAAGTAGACGGCCGCAAAATCCCAGTCGGGGACTTTCTCAAACAGGTGCATCGCCCCCCAGTGGACCCCGGTGCATTCGGCGATCAGCTTGGCGAGCGTGCCGAGCCGCTTGTCTTTCTCCTGATCGATCTCCGGGGCCTTGGGGACGAAGTGCCGCAGCAGATCGCCATCGAGCTCATGGGAGGAAAAGGTGCCAGCCACGAATGGCACGAAGATAGCCGCAAGTCCCTTTGTGGCAACCGCATCACACGCCAGCACATCAATGCTAGCGCTGCAGGCTGGCGGCCGTGCCAGCCGACTCAGCGCAAACAAGAAGACCCCAGGGCGAGAATGG
>SIAG01000128.1 GCA_009691925.1 Planctomycetaceae bacterium | reverse complement strand
TCGGCCACCTGCCCAAGCACGACGGCGAGAATCGCCCCAGGCATCGACCAGGCGATGAGGAGGAGGTAGCCCCAGGCGGCGCGGGCGACGGCGGGGGGCTGCCCGAGAGACTCCAGCATCGGCACGACCGCCGTGAGCGAAACGGCGATCACGCCCCCGATCATCAGCGCCAGCCACGCCCCCGCCTCCGCCGTTCGGGAGACACCGTCCCGATCCCCGCCTCCATGCAATTGGGCGATCGTCGGCGACACCGCCCCGACGGCACCATAAGCAAGGGAGAAGGCAAACATCACGAAGTTGCCCGCCAAGGAGGCCGCCGCGAGCTCGATCGCGCCAACATGCCCGATGAGGAGCGTGTCGGTGAGCTGCAGCAGCACCTGCCCAGCCTGCCCGAGAAGCATCGGAGCGGCGAGCGTCAGCAGAGAGACAACCACCGGCCATCGCCCCGTTGCCTTGGCGGCCAGCGGGATGCGCGTCGGCGGATCATCGGGAAAAGGCATAGATCCTCGCCTCGCAGCCGGCTGGTGCCTGGATCGTAGCTCCTCCGCGCCATTTCTCGAGCGGTCTCTCCCCGGAAAGCCATCCACAAAACAAACCCGCCCCCGGGCGATGCCGGGGGCGGGATTGTTGGATTGATTCGATTCGAAAGCGACCGGATCAGCCAGCGGCCCGAGCGAGGGCAAGCTTGCGACGCTTCATGATCTGGAGGCCGAACAGGCCACCGATCCCCATCGCCGCGGCCACCATGTTGCCCGGCTCCGGCACCGCGATCGCAGCGACACGGAAGCCGATCGTTGGGGTGCCGAGCCCCATGGTCGCAGTCGGGTTACCAGAGCGGAACACACCGGTGCTGTTAGAGGAGTTCCACAAGTTGAGGTCATCCGACAACGCCGCGTAGCTGCCGCCGAAAGCCTGAAATGTCGTAGCGTTCGTCCCGGCCGTGTCGGTCATCTGTGTCACGTTGCCGAGCATGTCGAACAGGCCGTAGGTCGACTTCGTGTTCACGTACGTTCCCACGTTCGTCATCCCAAAAACCGGGGTTTCGCTGGTTGCCTTGTAGTTGGCAGCGTTCTCAGCTTCGACCGGATCGTTCCCAGACGGCAGAACCGCCACCGGCTGGTTGTTGCTCTGCGTCGGCCAGAGCCAGTACTCCCCGGTGGCCCCTCCTTTGTAGAAGGCCGCCTTCGTCCACTCATCCGCACTCGGCAGGAAAATCTCCGCACCTGAACTACGGCCCACAATGTTCCCCGACGTCTGCCCGTCGACGAGCGTGTAGCTCCCCGACTCCGTCGCGGTCGGCGTATTAGCCTTGCCGTTGGCATACCAGTTGACGAACCGGGCCGCGGAGAACCAGTTCACGAAGTTCACCGGCTTGCTCTCGAAGCCAGACACCACCGTGTAGACGTAGTTATTTGCTGGGCCTGTCCGCAAGATCCCCGCTGAACTCGTTCCACTTTTGCCGATGCTCGTGTTGTACACGCCATACAGCCCCCGCTTGCCGGCGTCAGAGCCATTGAGGAACTCCACATATTGCGAGATCGTCGTGTCGTAGGCCGAGATCTTGTAGTTGGTCGTCACTCGGCCGAGGCCGGTGATCGGGTTCTCTGCATTTCCGATGCTCCCAACTGGCTGCCAGGTGAACTCGGCGGCCGAAGCTGGCGACAGCAGGGCGAATACCACCAGGGCCACGGCCCCGGCGAAGGCACGCAGGTCGGCAAGCCGGGCTCCGGCGCCAGTGCCCCACGTGTGTGATTTGTTACTGCGGCAGTGCATCCCACCACCAGCCGAGCCGCCATGCCCCTTGCGGCGCGGCTCGGGGCGACGCTGCTTCCGCTGCATCGGCTCGTAGGTCTTCCCCATCTCCTCGTAGGGCTTCCCCATCTCGGTGTCCATCTCGTTGCAGGAGTTGATCAAAGTGTTTGCGTTCACGAGCGGTTCCTTTGTGAGTCGGCCCCGATGCGGGGCCTGAAAGTGGATGGGATGGAGGAGAGATAGCGGGAAAGAGACGGCGCGGCGACGGACTCAGCAGGACTTCACAGCAGCGTCAGGATCGACGCGAAGAGGATCACAACTGGCACCGTGCACAGCCCGATGTCGCGGACGGTGATGCCACAGGTCAAACCGGTCAGCGGGGAGTTGACTGCGTTCATGGCGATCTTGAACCCTTTCGTCGCAACGATCAGGAGCCGGTTGATCACCGGTCTCCTTTGGGACTGAAAGGGAGAAATGCACGGCCTGTGCCAATCGTGCCGAAAGCACCGAATATTCCGAATGAGCCTATTTTCGCGACGAATATCGATCGCCCCGTCAGGCAGGCCCCACCGGCCTCACCACGATGCCCGTCACAGAAATAGTGAGACGGTCATCAATCCCGGGGAGGAATGGCAAAAAACCCCGCACTTTCCCGGGGAAAACGCACCTTTCACCAGATCGGTGAGAGCCTCTCACCGCCACAGGGGAACATGGGCGTGGATGTGGGTGAGATGGGAAGCTTGCGGGACTTCAGCCAGCGGCGCCGCGGCCGTTGTCTGGGTTCCCTGGTGCCAGGCGGGCGATCAGCTCGCCGACCGAATCGGGGGAATAGAAGTCCCAGTGCGGACCGGTCGTGGCGAGGAGACGCCGGCCGATCGCAGCGACGTCGACGCCGACGTAGAGCGGGTTGGTATTGCGGCTGTGGAGCGGTTCCTCGAGCCCGTCGGCGGCGGGCGAAACCCCACGCAAGCTCCGCCCTCCCGTGGCGACGAGATCTTCGTAGCGGATCACGGCCTCCGCGGGGAGATGGCGGGCGTACTGCCCGAAGCTCCAGGCGAGCATGGCGAGTTGCCGGCCGAGGGGATCGGGCTCGGCATCGAGCCGGTGCCGCAGGTCGTCGTCAAAGATCTCTGCCGCCGGCTGGCGTCCGTTGTTCGAGTTGGCTTCGGTGGTCTGCCAGGAGAGGAGGATCGCGAGCGGATTGCGGACGATTGCATGGCAGGGGAATCGCTGCCTGAGCGCTCCCAGCAGGGCCGTAAAGCAACCGGGATGCTTGATCACGAGCCGGAACGAGCGAGCGAGAGGCTTTTCGAAATGGACGATTCCCTCCCGGACCACCGAAGCTCGCAGGCCGTTTGGCCCGGGGGTGGCCGCGTAGGAATTGTCGGGGATTTTCCCATCGATCCCCCGACTGACCGCCTCACCGCGCTCGAGCAACGAGCGGCGTTGGGCGGCGAAGAACCCCGCGACGCGGTCGTTCACTCCCTCCGGCAGCGAAAGACCCATGAGCATCCTTGGCGACATTGGCTCATGCAGCGCCACCGTGTCGGGGAGGCGATTGAGAAGCGTGCAGGCAAGGGTCGTGCCCGACCGGGGAATCCCGGTGAGGATCACGTCCGCCCCCTCGGCTGGTGAAAAGGATGGCTCCACGGTGTTACCAGCTCCACTCGAGGTCGTCGAGAATCGCGATAAACGCCCGTTTTTCCCCATCAAGCCCGCGCGCCGCGGCCTCGGATCGTGCCGCCGCCACCATCCGCTCGCGCTCGATCGGTGGCATCATCATGGCTTGCCCGACCGCGGCAACGAGGCTCGCGGGAGCGTGGTCCGGGCGAAGGCAGGTGTCGCCGTCGCGGCAGAACTGCCGGTTGCCGACACAATCGGGACAGACGACGAGACTCCCCAGGGCGAAGGCCTCGAGTGCCGGCAGGAAACACCCCTCCTCCTCGAGCGGCAGGAAGAGGACGACCTCGGCGGAGGCGACCCGGCCGAGGAACTCCTCCCGTGGCAGCGGGGAGGCGATCACCTCCGGCTCGTGGCCCGCGGTACGGAGCGCTCCGACCACGACGGCCGTCCGTGCCGGAGCCTTCCAGCCGGCCACCAACAGCGGGGTCCGTCGCCGCTCCCTGCCGACCACTCCTGCCGGCATATCAATGGCGTTGGGAATCGTGATCACCGGACCGTTGACCTCACCCGTCGAACGGATCGCATCGGCGACCTCGCCACTGACACAGATCCGCACCGCGCGACGGCCAAGGAAACCCCGCCGCGGATCCCCCGCACTGGCGTGCCTCACCCCCTGGACGAGATTGATGATCGGCTTGCTCCAGTCGTCCGGCACCGCTATCCAGTCGAGCCCGGCGACAAACAGCGCTGCGGCTCGCTCCGGCAGCCACGACGGCTCCAGCCAGTCATGGTCACCGGCAAGGAACGGATTGGAGGCATCCCGGCGGCTCGCCGCCGTGAGAAACAGGCGCGGGCAGAAGGATCGCGACTCGGCAGTATGGCGGAGATAGTGCCACACCTTGAGGTGACCGCCGGTGAAACCGCGGAAGTCGCGATGGAACAGGAGCATGCCCCGGGGATCGGTGTCCATGAGCTATCTATACGACGGCGACGACGATGACCGGAAGGTCAACCGCCTCCGTGGCCCCCCGCTCGGCTACCGCCGGGCGGGGATGGTCGGCCCCAACTCGCTCCTCGTCGCCGGCCCCGGGGGCGACGTCAGTTGACGACGTTCCGCGGCGGCTTCCCTTCGAGCACGCGGCGGATGTTCGTGCTCCCCTTGATCCGCATGTCGTCGAGCCCCTCCTCCGAGTAGAAGGCGGCATGGGGATTGATGATCACCCGGTCGTGGGCGCGCGTGCCGGGGGTCCGCCAGGCGGCGATGAGCGGGTCGTCGTCCGGTGGCGGCTCCACCTCGAGAACATCCAGCGCCGCCCCCCGCAGCTGCTCCGATTCGATGGCCTCGAGCACGGCCCGGGCATCGACGCAGCCGCCGCGTGACGTGTTCACGAGGAACGCCCCCTGCGGCAACAGCGCCAGCGTCCGGGCATTGATGAGGCCCTGAGTTTCGGTGGTCCGCGGGCAGTGAACGCTCACCGCCTGGACGCGCGGCAGCATCTCCTCAAGCGACTCGCAGCGGGTCAGCCCAAGCGCCTTGTCGAGCCCGTCGACCGCATACGGATCGTGAAACAGCACCTCGAAGCCGAGCGCCCTGGCCCGCAGCGCCGTTGCCATGGCGATTCGCCCCAGGCCGATGATCCCCAGGCGCAATCCGCGCAGCCGATGGAGCGGCCGCACCTGCTCGTAGATCCACGGCCCTTGGGCGCGCTGGAGGCGGGTATTCATGAAGGAGACGCCGCGCATCATCGTCATCAGCATCGCAATCGCCGAATCGGCCACCTCTTCGGTGCCGTAGTCGGGGACGTTGGCCACCGCGATCCCCCGCTCCCGCGCCGCCTGCCGGTCGACGTTGTCGAAGCCGACCCCGCAGCGGACGATCAAGCGGCACTTCTCCAGCCGGTCGATCGTCTTCCGGCCGATCGACAGGAAGTGATACATCATGATCGCGTCGGCCTGCTCGATCCGCCCCTGGAGGGCCTCCTCGGAGAAGGCATTGAGGGCGACGACGTCGGCGAGATCGCCGAGGATCCGCTCCTCGTGGCCGAGCGGCGGATGGATGAAGTCGGTGATCACAACGAGCGGGCGGGGCATGGGGCGGAGGTCCTCGGGGGGCGGCGGAAAGGGGGAACCGTGGCGGGGAGGGGCTTCAGGCCTCGGCGATCCGGCGGCGGATCTCCTTCTTGTCGATCTTGCCGACGCTCGTCCTCGGGAGAGCGTCGACGAGGCGGATCTCGGTGAGCACGGCGCGCTTGTGGATCGTGCCTTCATCGATGAAGCGGTGGAGGTGCTTCCCCAGATCGCGCGGCGTGACGCTACCGGCGAAGCCCTCCCGCAGAACGACCTCGGCCCACGGGCGCTCGTCCCACTTGGGATCGCGTTTGGCCACCACAGCCACCTCCTTGACCCCCTCGTGGCGGCTCAAGGCACTCTCGAGCTCCTGTGAGGAGATCCACTCGCCACCGATCTTGATGACATCCTTGAGCCGGTCGGTGATCCGGATATAGCCGTCGCGGTCGAGGTAGGCGATGTCGCCGGTGTGGAGCCAGCCACCGTGCCACAGCTCGCGGCTGCGGGCCTCGTCGCGGTAGTAGCCCTGCGTGAGCCACGGGCAGCGAAGGACGAGCTCCCCCACCTGCGTGCTGTCTGCCGGGAGGAGCGCGTCGTGCCCCCAGATCCGCGCCTCGACCAACGGAAAGGGGAAGCCGGTGCGGCAGAGGACGTCGAGCTGCGTCGCGCCTTCGGCATCGGCATGCTCCGGCTTCCAGTGGGGCGCCGCCACGATCGGACAGGTCTCCGACATCCCGTAGCCCCCCATGATGCGGATGCCGCGGGCCTGGGCTTCGGCGGCGAGCCCCTTGGGGAGCGGGGCCCCGCCGATCACGAGCTTGAGGCCGCTGTAGTCGATGCCGGTGGCCGCGGGGTGATGGAGGAGCATCTGGAGGAGTGTCGGCACGCAGTGGGAAAACGTGATCGAGTGCCGCTGGATCAATTCCGCCAGCCGCTGCGGCTCGTACTTGCCGGGGTAAACCTGCTTCAGCCCCAGCATCGTTGCCAGGTAGGGGATTCCCCAGGCATGGACATGGAACATCGGCGTCAGCGGGAGATAGGCATCCTCGGCGTGGATGCCGACGGGCTGCTGATGGGCGGCGAAGGTGGCGCCAGCGGCGAGCGTGTGGAGGACAATCTGCCGGTGGGTGAAGTACACCCCCTTCGGATCGCCGGTGGTGCCGGTGGTGTAGAAGAGCGTGGCGACGGTGTTCTCGTCGAGGTCGGGCCAGTCGTAGCCGCCGGCCACGTCGGCTGCCCGCGCTTCCAGAAGCGCCTCGTAATCGCCGGCAAGGGGGAGCGTCGTCTCCGGCGGCAGGCACTCGTCGGAGAGCGACGCCCACGCCCGCACGTCGGGGAGGCTCGCGGCGAGCCCTTCGGCGACGGGGAGGAAATCGGGATGGAAGAGGAGCACCGAGTCGCCGGCATGGCGGATCGTCCAGCCCAGCTGTTCCGGCGTGAGGCGGACGTTGACGGTGTGGAGCACCGCCCCGAGCATCGGCACCGCGAAGAACAGCTCGAGGTAGCGATGGCTGTCCCAGTCCATCACCCCGACCCGGTCCCCTGGCTTCACCCCCAAGCGCACGAGCATCGCCGCGGCCCGGTCGATGCGGGCGAAGAACTCGGCGTAGTCGTGCTCGCGCAGATCGCGGTAGGTGATCGTCTGACGCGGCGCCCAGGTGCGGGCCCGCGTAAGCAGGTCGCGGATCAACAACGGTTGAACGGGGGGAACGACCCACGGCTTGCCGACGGCGGGAATGGTCATGGTGTCGACTCGACTCGGAAGGGCTCGTGCCGGAACGACGGTCAGGGCGCGTCCCCGGCACGGATCCACGCCTCATTGAAGGCCGCGTGCTTCATCGACTTCCCCCCGGAGACGAAGTAACTGTACACGGCGTGGATCGTCCCGTCGGCCCCCTCGATGACCGCCGGATAGTGATACTGCCCCTCGGCGTGGCGCTCGAGATGCCGGAGATGGGGCCAGGTCGCCCCCTCGTCCTCCGAAAGGCTCACCGCGAGGCTCGCGCGCCCCTCGACAGAGTCGTTGTGGACCATCACCCAGTGGCCGTTGGCGAGGCGCACGGCGTCGAGCCCCGATCCCGGATTGGCAAGCTCGAGCGTTCCCACCTCCCCCCAGGTGGCGCCGCCGTCGGCCGATTCGCTGGTGCGGATCCGCTCGAGGGGGCCATTCTCGCGCATGTAGGCGACAAGCGAACCGTCGCGCCGCTGGAGGACGGCCGGCTGGATGTTGCCAAAGCCGATGAGGGGCTGGCTCGCACGCCAAGTGCGGCCGCCATCATCGGAGAGGGCCATCAGCGAGAAGGAGTAGGTGTCGCTGTAGAGGGGGAGCACAATCCGCCCGCTGGGCAGCTGCGTTGGCTTGCAGCGCGGCTGCCACCCGAGGCGCTGGGCCAGTTTGTTTCCCAGGGCCCCTTCGATCTCCGCGAAGAACGCCTCGGCGCGCGGCCGGTCTGCGGCGGGCATCGACTCGAGCCTGGCCTTCGCCAATTCCCTGGCCCGGTGCTGGAAGTCGTCGGGCTTGAGCCAGATCGTCCCCTGCCAGTCCCAGATCGGGGCGCCAGCGCCTCCATAGTCGTGCGAGGTGCGGTAATTGGTCAGCGCCGAGCCCCACTCGTTGTCGAGGATGATCGGCCAGAAGAGCCAAAGCTGCTGCGTAGCATCCAGGAACAGGCAGGTGTTGCAGTCGGGGAAGCCGGCGTTGTCGGCAAGCGTGAATGGCTCGCTCCACGTCTTTGCCCCCTTCGCCAGCCGAGCACCAAGGACGACAACGTCGTCGGCCTTCCGCTCGCCCGCACCGCGGTACCAAGAGACGAGGAGCTGGCCGTCGGGGAGCTCGACGATCCCCGGCGCATGGTTGTGCTGGGCGTCGAGCGGGAAAACGAGCTCGGCGCTGTGGCACGGCGGCTCCGCTGCCAGGGTGCGCCCCACCGACGCCAGCAGGAGGGGGGACCAGAGCAGGACAAGAGCGAGAACGGCACGCGTCGGCATGAGGCTCGAATCCGAGGGGAGATCGGGCTGGATCGGACCCCAGGAATATACCGGCGCCGCCCCCGCTGCCGAACGAGCCGCGCCCAGCCGCTGCCGCTCTCCTCCGAACCGAGCTCGCGTCAGCCACCGTCCCCTCGTCGCCACCGCAGCCCGCCGGCAGCCGTGGCCGGTGGAGGCCATGACCCGTCGGGCCGCGGTGACGGCATCAGTGCCTTTTCTCAGCCGTCTTTCCCAGAGGGGACAACGCCAAAGGGAACCGTCAGCGGCCGTACCGCCGTCGTTCCGGTCATGGATGACTTTTTCCACGGGCTGCTAGAAGAGATCGAGCACCTCGCCGTCGGTCGCGGGAAACACGCGACCGAGCGGATCGCGGAGCTCCGCCCGCGGGGAGAGGCCGAGGGCGTGGAAGAGCGTGGCGTGGATGTCGGGTGGGGTGCAGGGGCGGTCGCGCGGAAAGGCCCCGAGGCCGTCGCTCGATCCGTACACCTGCCCACCACGGATGCCGCCCCCGGCCAGGGCCACCGAGTAGACGCCCGGGTAATGATCGCGGCCGGCCGCGCCGTTGACGCGCGGCGTGCGGCCGAAATCGGTGAGGACGGCGACGAGCGTGGTGTCGAGCGTGCCACGGTCGGCGAGATCCTCCAGGAGCGCCGACACACTCCGGTCGAAGACGGGGAGGAGCCGCGACTTGAGCCGGTTGAAGTTGTCGCCGTGGGTGTCCCACATGTCGCCCGAGGCGCCGTTGAGGTCCCCCGCCGCGCAGCACACCTGCACCACCGGCACTCCCGCCTCGGTGAGTCGCCGCGCCAACAGCAGGCTGCGGCCACCGATGTGGTTGCCATACGCCTCGAGCACGCGCGGACTCTCGCGGTCGATGTCATGGGCCTCGCGGACCGCGGAGCCAAGGAGGATATCGCGGGCCAAGTCCCGGAAGTGATCGTGCGACGCGAAGTCGGCCGCCCTGCCAGGCGCATGGTCGAGTCGCGAGCGGAGCTCCTCGCGGCGGGACACGCGCGGGGTATCGACCTTGCCGATCTCAAACGTCTCCGCGCCGAGTGAGCGGGAAACGCCGGCAAACGGCTCGCCACCGGAAGGCCGCATGATGATCGGCTCGACCTTCACTCCCAGCCAGCCGCCATACTCGCCCGCCTG
Source organism: Planctomycetaceae bacterium (assembly GCA_009691925.1). Lineage (GTDB taxonomy): Bacteria > Planctomycetota > Planctomycetia > Pirellulales > UBA1268 > QWOP01. The sequence goes on along the minus strand of SIAG01000128.1, from coordinate 363 downwards.
GAGCGTGCCGTTGTCGACCAGCGGATAGGGGATGCGAACGGCCGGGGGCACCCCCTCGGGCGGCGGCCGCAAGGTCGAGATCATCGCCGCGATCGACGGCCAGTCTCCCGTCAGCGGCGGGATGTTGCCGACCCGCGGCGGCTTGTGGCCGGTCAGATTCCAATACATCCCTCGGCCGTGGGCCGCGTCGTCGTGGTGGATCGAGCGGATGACGGCAAGCTTCTCGGTCTGACGGGCCAAGAGCGGGAGATGCTCACTGAAGGCGATGCCGGGGGTGGCCGTGGAGATCGGCCGAAACTCCCCACGAACCTCCGGCGGCGCGTCGGGCTTGGGATCGAGCGAGTCGATGTGACTCAAGCCCCC
>SIAG01000127.1 GCA_009691925.1 Planctomycetaceae bacterium | reverse complement strand
CGTTCGACCGCCGCGACCGGGCCGACGCCCTTCCGACCGGTTCGACTGAGTCCAATGCCGCCGGGGCCCTGACGGCCGGCGAGCAGGCTCTCGTCGAACAGATCCGGCAGCACGGTGGGAAGGCCGAGGTGATCTGCATCGTCCGTCCCCACGGGGCGCCGCAGGATTCAAGTGAGGTCTATGTGCTTCAGGGATCGAGCCGGGCGTTCGTCGATCAGCTCTCGCAGACGCACGGCGGCCGTGGCCTTCCGGCCCCCATGCCGGCCGGAGAGGCTCCCAGGGCCGCGGCCATCCCCCCTGCGGCCCCGTTGCGGTAGCCCATCCATGCTCCAGTATCTGGTTCGGCACGGTCAGAGCGTCTCGAACGTCGAGGAGCGCGTCCAGGGGCAGGAGGACGTCGCGCTTTCCGAGCTGGGCCGACGGCAGGCTCAAGAAGTGGCGGCGTGGGCCGGCCGCGTTCATGCCGCCAGCCCCATCGCCGAGATCTGGAGCAGCCCGCTGTGCCGGGCCCGCGATACAGCCGCCGCGATCGCCACCCGCATCGCCCGGCCGCTCCAGATCGAGGACGATCTCTGCGAGCTCCACGCCGGCGTCTTCCAGGGGCATCTGTGGGCCGATCTCGAGGTCCTCTTCCCCGAGGCGGTGGCGCGCTGGCAAAGCGGCGACGTCACCTATCGGATCCCGGGGGGCGAATCGCGGGCCGACCTCGCCGCCCGTGGCCGGGCGATGCTCGAGAAGCTCGCCGGGCGCGACGTCCCCTCGATGGTCGTCGTGGCCCACGGCGGGATCCTCACCGCGGCCCTCGGCAGCTTCCTCGGCCCCGACCATCCGGTGCTCACCTCCGCGGCGATGCGGCCGTTCACGAAACTGCCCGCGCTCGACAACGCGTCGGTGACGGTGCTCGAGTGGCCGGGGCCGGTGCTCCACCGCTTCAACGACATCGATCACCTCGGCGGCTGAAGGCCGATGATGGAGCCCTCCCGGCGATCGGCCCCGGTCCGCGGCACACCGCGATCAACCCGCCGGCACGACCTCGATCGTCACCGGTTCGGCGTTAACCGTGTTGGCGATCCCGAAGCCGGCCCGGCCGGTCGCTCGGATCGTCACCCTCCCCACGCCGAGCACGTCGGCCGGCACCTCCACCGTCGACTCGGGGCCGGTCGTGCGGCCGACGACGCGCCCGTTGCAAAACAGCGTCACCCCCTCGAGCCCTTTGCCGGCGACGCTCATCCGCACCGTGCTGTTGGACCGCACCCGCTCCGGGCTGACGCCGAGCGCGAGCGTGCGGCCATGGTTGGCGGCCGTGAAGTGGGCGACGAGGCGCCCTTGGGTCTCCACCGGCGAGGATGAGATCCCCACGACGCGCAGTTCGTGGTGCCCATCGGCGAGCTCGGTGGTGTCGAGCTCCTGGCTCTCCCCCTCGGCGCACTGACCGTGGCGCACGCCATCGACGAAGAACTCGAACCGATCGACATGGACAGGCTTGCCGTCGGCGGAGGGAGGGGTGTTCTTCGGCAGCCGGCCGACCGGCTCGATCCTCACCTTCCCCGCCAACACCCGCCCCGTTTCTAGGTCCGATTCATCGGAGGCAATGGTTGCGGAGATCTTGGGAATCAAGGCCCAAGGCTGGCAGAGCGGGTCGCCGACGACGAGGAGCTGGTAGGGGGCGCGGATCGACTGGTAGAAGGCCTCGGCGAGACATGCCCCGCGGACGTAGTGAACGTGCATCGCTGGGTGGGGGAACTTGTCCTGGAGCGCGAAGGGCTCGATGACCGTTCCGCTCGAGCCGGCCGCGCCGGCACGGATGAACTCGGAGAGGTTCGTTTGGCCGCTCTTGGCGAAGATCGCCCCAAAGCTGGTGAGGTTTTCACAGATCGCGCCGGGGACCATCGTGCTGGCGGCCTTGTCCCAGACGAAGTTCGGCGTCCCGGTCATGAGTCCGGCGACGTCCTTCTTCCTCACCGGCAGCGTCCCTTCGAACCTTTCCCCCAGAACCCCGTACCGGGCGAGCTCCTTGACGATCGCGACGAAGTCGTGGCTGCGCGTCGTCGAACGGATGTCACTGTTGACGGCGAGGTAGATCGTGCCGACCGGGCGGGTCCCGTCGGCCGTGGCCGCCGATGCCAACGCCGAGACCACCTCGGCGACGGTGTTCGCTTCCCCGTTGGTGACGCCGAGCATCGTAGCCAGAAGGTAACGCGGGCCCCCCGCCTCGAGCACCTCGCCCGACGAGCCCCAGCCATACCACGCCCGGAAGCCCTGTGTCTCACGGGGGACGCCGTCGTCGGTGAGCGGCCGCCAATAGAGGTTGCTGCCGACCTGGAGATAGGCCGGCTGCCGCGCCATGATGGCCGCATACTGCATAGAGAGCCCGGTGAGAGATGCCGAGGGCAGGTTATCGTGGCCGACCAGCTCCGCGGGGAGCTCGTCCTTGAAGTCGATCCGCCAAGGAAAGTCGGTGGAATAGACGATCTGGTCGATCTGCGACGACAGCCGCCGACCATCGATCGCCTGGAGGATGGGGCGAAGCAATTCCTCTCGGAACGTGCCGATCGGGATTGCCTCCCGGCTCCCTTCCCAGGGGAGCATGAGAACGTTGATCGGCGCGATGTTTCGCAGCTTGATCCAGGCATTGGCGACCTCGATGCTCCCCGGGCTGCTGGCATTGACGACCAGGAGCACGTTCTCCGGTCCACCCCCGGCCCGGGCCGAGAGGGGGACGACGGCGACGAGGAGGGCCAGGAGCAGCTGGGAGGCCCACCGCCACCCCCGCCGCGTTCCCCCGGCCACCGTCTGCCTGGCGGGCATCGCCCAGGACAGGGGCCGATTGAGCAGCCGGAGGACCGGGGCATCGTCGGAGCATCGCCGTGACATGGACCGTTCCCCGGATGGCGGGCGGAGCCGGTGCGTTCCTCGCACCTCGTGGAGGATCCTGCAAAGCCGCCCTTTTTAACTATCGTATCGCTTCGCCCGCCACTCCTCTACGCCCTCCGGTTCGGCCCCGACAACAACCGGGATCGGCCCTATCCAGCCCCTGAATGTCTCTGGGTGGATTCTGACAGCGAGCGGTAGACTGCGGCGGCCCGGCGCCGGCCTCTCCCGGGGCAACGCCACCGTCCCCGGACATGCCGCCATGGCTTCCCACTGCGCCCGCCTCATCGCCATCGTCCTCTGCGCGGTCGGCGCGCTCTGCGGCAGGGCCGAGGAGCCGGCCGCGCCGATTGCCTCCTTTTCCGGGGCCCGTGCCATGGCCCACCTCGAGGCGATCGTGGCGATCGGGCCGCGGGTCAGCGGTTCGCCGGGGATGACGCAGCAACGGGAGCTGATCATCGAGCATTTCCGGGCCGCCGGGGCGACCGTCACCCAGCAGCCCTTCCAGATCCGGGACCGGAAAACGGGCAAGGCGGTGGCGATGGAGAACCTCGTCGTCGTCTGGCACCCCGACCGTACCGAGCGGATCCTCCTCGGGGCGCACTACGACACGCGCCCCTTTCCCGACCGCGATCGGGACGATCCGCGCGGCACGTTCGTCGGTGCCAACGACGGGGCCAGCGGCGTGGCGCTGCTGATGGAGCTGGCCGGGGCGATGCCTGGCCTCGCGGGACCGGTGGGGGTCGACTTTGTTCTCTTCGATGCCGAGGAGTACGTGTTCGGTCCCCGTGATCCCTACTTCCTCGGGTCGATTCACTTCGCCCGGCAGTACGCCGCCGGGCGGAAGTCCGGGGAAACCGGCTGGAGCTACCGCGCCGGGCTCGTGCTCGACATGGTGGCCGACGCCGATCTGGTGGTCTATCAGGAGTCGAAGAGCGTCAGCTGGCCCGACACCCGGCCGGTGGTCGACGAGGTGTGGGCCGTGGCCAAGAGGATGGGGGTGAGGCAGTTCGTGGCCCGCCCGGGATACGAGGTGGAGGACGACCACGTCCCGCTCCGCAATCTCGGCAAGATCCCGACCGCCGACATCATCGATTTCGACTACCCGTCGTGGCACACCACGCATGACACCGCCGCCGCCTGCTCCGGGGAATCTCTGGAGGCCGTCGGCAGCGTCGTCCTCCAGTGGCTCCGTGAACAGCGGTGATCGGATCGGGGGGGAGCGGCGCGGAGGGATCCCCCCCCTGTCCGCTCGTCGTGCCAGACGTGGGGATCGTCGGCGTGGTGCTCGTGCTGTCGCTGTGGCTCGTGCCGGAGGGAGCGGACGTGCTCGAAGGGGACAGGGTCGTCGAGCTCCTCGGCGGCGGCGTGACGATCGATCTCGAGGCCCCCGTCACCGGGAGACTCTTGCGGTGTCTCGTCGACGAGGATGCCCCCGTCGCCCCCGGCACCGTGCTCGCCGTGTTTGCTCCCGCCGCCGCTGACGACTGAAACGGGGCGATCGGCCCGACGGGATGGGAGAGGATCGATGACAGGGGCAATGCAAGAGGGAGAGCCGGGCCCGATCCCGCCGCGGGGCCCCGATCGCCGTGTGCTCCGCCTCGGCCTCCTCGGTGCGGTGACAATGTTCCTCGTCCATCCCCCCGCCGATCTGTGGATCCTCGCCTGGCTGGCGCCGGCCCCGTGGCTGATCCTCGCGCGGGACGGCGTCGGCGCGGCGCGTCATCCGTGGCGGAGCCTGTGGTTCGCCGGGCTTGTCCACTGGCTGCTGACGATCCACTGGTTGCGGCTCCCCCACCCGGCGACATCGATCGGCTGGGTGGCGCTGTCGGCCTATCTGGCGATCTACGTGCCGCTGTTCGTCTGGGGGACGCGCCGGATGGTAGCGCGGTTCCGCTGGCCGCTGGTCGCCGCGGCGCCGCTGGTGTGGATGGGCTGCGAGCAGCTGCGTGGCTCGATCCTCGGCGGCTTCACCCTCGGCGGGCTCGGGCACACCCAGTGGCGCTGGACCACGCTCATCCAGATCGCCGACTGGGCCGGAGCCGGTGGGGTCGGTGGGCTCGTGATGCTCGGCGCCGCGGCGCTCTTGAGCGCGGCCGGCGCCGGGCGGTGGCGGCCGGCGGCCCTGTCGCTCGGATGGGGCGCCGCCGCGCTGGCCGTGGCGCTTGTCTACGGGGCAGGGCGGATGGCGACGGCACCGGTCGACCCGCGCTCCCTCGACATCCTCCTCGTGCAGGGGTCGATCGACACCGAACTCAAGCACGACCCCGATGCCGCTGGGGAGGTGCTGGCCGAGTATGACGGGCTGACGCGCGGGGCGCTCGTCGCCGGGGCCCGGCCCGATCTGATCGTCTGGCCGGAGACGATGTGGCGCTGGCCGATCCTCGAGATCGAGCCCGACCACGAATTGCCGGCCGATGTTGTCGAGCGGATCCTCGGGCCCGCGACCCGTGCGTCGGGGCGCGGTGAAGGGGCGGGTGACGGGGCGGGTGACGGGGCGGGTGACGGGGCGGGGGAGAACGATGGCGGCATCGAATCGGCCGCCATCCGTCAGGCGCGCTGTCGGGAGATTCTCGAGCAGGATCGGATCGATCCGCTCGCCGCCCACGCCCGGCGCTACGCCACCACCTGGCTCGTCGGCGTCGATCGCCAGCTCGCCTCCGACCATTCCGCCAGCGGCGTCTTCCACTTCAATTCAGCGCTGTTCCTCGATGCCGGCGGCGTGCCGGTGGGGTGCTACGACAAAATGTTTCCGGTGGCCTTCGGCGAGACGGTGCCGCTGGCCGACCGGTTCCCGATCCTCTACCGGCTAACGCCGCTGCCGGCCGGGTTGACCGCCGGACGGGAGCCGCTGGTGGTGACGGTGGCCGGGCTGCGGGTGGCGCCGACGATCTGCTACGAGACGGCGCTGCCCGGCGCGATCCGCACGGTCGTCGACCGGTTGACGGCACAAGGCGAGCGGCCCGATCTCCTCGTGAACCTCACCAACGACGGCTGGTTCTGGGGATCGAGCGAGCTCGACATGCACCTGGCCAGCGGCATCTTCCGGGCCGTGGAGGTCCGCACGCCCTTGGCGATCGCTGCCAACACTGGGTTTTCGGCGGTCATCGACGGCTGTGGCCGGTTGGTAGAGCGTGGCCCGCGGCGGGCCACGGCGACCCTCCGGGCCTCCATCCACCCCGACGGCCGGACGAGCCCCTGGCTCCTGACCGGGCCGGTTCCGACGGTCGTGTGTGCCGCGATCCTCCTCCTCTTGGTGGTCGAAAAGGTCGTTTTTCCCCGGTTCTTGCGCCGTCGGCCGACCCTGCCGACTGCCGCGACTGTGCCGGTTGGGGATGGCGGCAGCGACGGGGTGGAGGAGCGTTGACCCCCCTGCCGATCCAACACTATTCTGAAAATCCCGGTCGGTTGCTGCGCGGGGATGCCGCGCTCCAAGCCCCCGGTCCCCAGCCCAGGAAGGGCCCGCAGGCAAGCCATGAACACCATCGGCAAGATTTTCGTGTTCGCGCTGTTCATCATGAGCCTCGTGTTCATGAGCTTCGCAGTGGCGCTCTACTCGACGCACACCAACTGGCGCGACGAGATCATGCGGACGAAGGACCAGGTCAAGCAGGGCCAGCGCATCGGTTGGAAGGCCCAGCTCGACGATGCCCAGGCCGAGCGTGCCAAGCTCTCCGCCGAGATCACCCGTTACCAGGCCGATGTAGCGGCCTCCGAGGCGGCCCGCGACCAAGTTGTGGCGAAGATCCAGACCGCGCTCGAGGAGAAGAACAAAGACCTCGAGGTTCTGCGGAAGGAGAAAGAGGCCCGCGAACTGGAGCGCGAGAAGGCCCAGGCCGAACTGGCCGCCGCCCGCCTCGAGCTCGAGGCCGCCTCGAAGGTGGTCGCCGATCTCCGGGCCGAGGTCCGCACCCAGCAGGACAAGGTCGACGAACAGGTCGACCGGGCAGCCAATCTCGCCTCCGAGCTCCACGAGAAGGAATCGTTCCTCGAAATCGCCAGCGAGCGCCGGGCCCAACTCGAGAAGCAGGTGGCCAACGCCCGCCTCCTCCTCCAGCAGAGCGGCCTCTCGATCGACAGCCTCCCCCGCGACGCGGTGCCGACGATCGACGGCGTGGTCACGAACGTTGTCGACGACTCGATCGAGCTTTCGCTCGGGGGTGACGACGGCCTGCAGATGGGGCATGAGCTCGATGTTTACCGCAACGACCAGTATCTCGGCCGCGTCCGCGTCGTGAGCATCAAGCCCGACCGGGCGGTGGCGGTGGTGATCCGGGAGTTCGCCCGCGGTGTCATCCAGCGTGGTGACAAGGTCGCGACGCGGCTGCGGGCCTGACCCACCGAGTCGTCTACCGACCCCCGTAGGGGCATCCGTCAGCAGTAGTCCGGCCGCGACCGCGGTCGTCAGGAGTCTTGCGAGCCATGGCCAAAGATTCGTCCCGCCCGCCGATGAACGTCTACACGGCGATGCTCGTGCTCTCGTTCATCGCCCTGGCGACCGGCTGCATCTTCCTGGCACTGAATCTGAACCTGTACGAGTTCAAGATCATGCCCGATGTGCGCCCGCCGTGACGCCCGCGCTCCCCGGCACAGCGCCTCGGTTCTCCCGGCCGGTCGGTGATCCATGATCTTCTCCTGGCTGCGTGCCCGCCGGCGCCGTGCGATCCGAGCGCGCCCGTTCCCTGCCACCTGGGAAGAGATCCTCCCGCGCGTCTGCCGGCAGGCGGCCTGGCTCGACGAGGCCGACGCCCGCCGGTGGCGGCAGTGGATCGCCCTGTTTATCGCCGAGAAGCGGTTTGAGGGGTGTGGCGGGCAGCGAATTGACGACGACGTCCGCCTGGCGATCGCCGGCCAGGCGGGCCTTGTCGCGCTCGGCTTCCCCGACGAGCTCTTCGACCGGCTCAAGTCGATCCTCGTCTATCCGGGCGACTGGGTGGGGAAGAAGGCGACGGCGCTTGAGGGGGGCGTCCATCTGGAGTGGCGGGAGCGCCGTCTCGGCGAGGCCTGGGATGGCGGCAGCGTCGTCCTCGCCTGGCCGGCGGTGCGGCGCGGTGGGCTTCTCCAGGACGGCCCGCGCTCGGTGGTGATCCACGAGTTCGCTCATCTGGTCGATGCGATGAACGGCCCGTTCGACGGCCTCCCGCCACTGCCGCGCGGGGTCGACGAGCGCGACTGGGCCGCGCGGCTGGCCGCCTGCCGCGAGCGCTACGAAGAAGCCCTCGACGAGGGGCGGAGTGTCGCGCTCGACGACTACGCAGCGGAGAGCGAGGTGGAGTTTTTCGCCGTAGCGAGCGAGTGTTTCTTTCAGGACCCGCACCGGCTCGTGCGCTTCGACGCCGAGCTCTACAACCTTCTCGCTGCGAGCTGGCAGCAGGACCCGAAGTCCCGCGTGCCGATGTCGAGCCTCCGCGGCCGCTGAGCGACCTATGACGGGGCGTGGCATCGGCCCCAGAAGCCGCCGAGGGCAACAACGCTCACAGCCGATCGTCTCAGGAGCATCGATCCCTGAACCCTCATGCCCCATGGCCAGGAAATCCAAGCCGGTCACGCCGTCGTCGGTCCTGTGAATCGGATTCGCAACTTCTCTTGCAGCGTTTTTACAACTTGTAGCCAGCGGCTGTTGACGGAAACAGTTCCGAGTTGCTGAAGAAGTCGCTCTGAAAGGCATTCAGCAGGCAGCGACCCGAGAGCGTTCATGGCAGCACAAACAACTGAATCGTCTGTATGCTGTAAGAAGTCCGGTAACACGAGCGCGAGAGAGCAAGGGTAGTGGCGCGCGCTAATCTCGAGGGCGTAGACGAGATGGTACTGATCGTATTTGTGCAAGTTATTGAGCAAATGCTGAAACTGTTCCTTTGAGACTTTCCCACCGTCATCTGCAAGAAGAGCCTCAGCGTATCGGAGGAGTTCTGCCCCTTCAAGTCGATCGAACGTGAGTGTCGAGAGTGATGCCATGATCTGCGTCTCACTACTTGATCAGTTCGATCACCCTGCCGGCCGCGTCAATCGTGGCGGCGCCATAAAACGTCTCTACGCCGGTCTTTCCAGCCAATTCCCATGCTACGATGTGAAATCGTGCAACGTAGGGGATGCCGTCAATAATGAGGGCGGGATAGGTTCCCGCGCCGAGTCCAGGCGCAACAACTGCCTGTGCGCCGATGACACCCCCAGCTGCCGCGCCTCCACCGGCCGCTGCAGCAGTGGCTCCGCCGCCCCAGAGTACGACTTCGACACCCGCGATCGCCAGTCCGCCGGCCGCAGTTCCCGCTACGGCACCAACTCCAAGGGAACCATAGAACGAGTATTCCAAATCATCATCCATTTGCGTCGGATGAGTTAGGTAGTGCCAGTAGAGCGACAACCCGCTGGGCACTGACGAAGCGAGCGATGCAAGCGGGGCGATGTTGACCGCCGGAGCGTTGGGAGCGGTCTGCGGTGTGAACGCCTCGCTCATCGCCTCAAAATAGGCGGAGGGGGGCGGTGGCAGCGGCGCCGGAAGGTAATGATCCGCTGCAAGGAAGCGACGGCTCTCAAGTTGCTCGCGGGAGAGCGGCGGAGACGACGGCCGACGGCGGCGAGCGCGATCGGCGCTCTCTCGAACGACTCCCCTGAACCTCAACGACGGAAAGATTGCCATCGTGTCCTCCGTTTCCGCCTGCGGCACACTGGCCGCAGCTGACAATGGATTGAGCTGGCATTCCCCAGATCACCACACCCCCAAAAGGCCCTGGGGATGAACGACCTACGATAAGTCTGGCAACCTGCCGCGAACCGGTCAACAGAACAGATGAAAAGATAAAAAGTGTGCCAGCCACCAATTCTCGTGAAGCTGGATGACTCGGCACGGCCGCATCCCGAGCTTGAGGCGGCAGTCGATGATCCTTCGAGCCTCCCGGCCCGTGAACCATCTCAGCCCCGCCCGCTCCCGGCTTTGGCGTGGCCGACCGAACGGGGGCCATTCCCTGGCCGGGCGAACCTCTGCCCCTAGTTGGCGGGCGCTCCAACCCGTAGCCTTTGGGTGCTGATCCCGGGGCAGGGAGCGCGATGTCCGACGCATTCTTCGAGCAGCCGATTCTCAACTCCCCCTACGCTGCC
>SIAG01000126.1 GCA_009691925.1 Planctomycetaceae bacterium | reverse complement strand
GGAAAGTCAAACTTTTTTGAAAGAATGCGCGCAAACGGCGGCAAAAATGATGGCTGCCAGCAACAAAAGCAAAGCAGCGGGAGATCTGGGCATGCTGGCAACCGATGCCTTCATCACGGCACCAACCGCTGGCAGCCAGGCCTACGCCGTGTCGTATCGATGCAGACAATTGATCATTCGCGATCTTTGAAAGGCCGTCTCGGGAGCCGTTCCTCGTCCTGCCATTCGACGTACCCGGCTGCTGGCCGGGTTCGTCGGCAGCCGCTACCGTGGACCGCGAGGCTACCGCGCCGACGTTTTCCCTGGGACTTTCCGCGTGATTCCCCCGCTTCCCGTCATCGCTGCTGCCGGGAGCCTTGCCTTCGAGGGCCTTTCGGCTGCCGCGGCGGCCTCGGCCGACATTCTTCTCCTTCCGGGCCGCGGGGCGTTGCTCCCCGCCTCGCGGACGCTCCTCGTCGCCGATCTCCATCTGGGGAAAGCGGCCACGTTTCGCCGGGCCGGGATTCCGATTCCCGAGGGCTCTTCGCAGGGAGATCTCGCCAGGCTCGAGGCGCTCGTGCGCGATCATGCCGTGGCCCGGGTGCTCGTGCTCGGTGATCTCCTCCACGCCGCCAGCGGCTGCACGAGCGAGGTCGTGGCGGAGTTTCGGGCCCTCCGCGACCGGCTGCCGGCGACGGCGGTGGTTCTCGTCCTTGGCAATCACGACGTCGCGGCGCGGCGGCTCGCCGGCGACCTCGGCCTCGATGAGTGCCTCTCCGCGCTCGACGAGCCACCGCTGCGGTTTGTCCACATCGCCGCTGCGGCGACCGCCGAGGAGGACGAGGCCGAGAAGGATGAGGCACAGTCCGCCGGGATAGGCCTTGTCGTCGCCGGCCATGTCCATCCCCGCGTCAAGCTGCGGGGCCCGTCCGGGGATCGCTTGGCCGACCGCTGCTTCCATCTCGATAAGCGCGTCCTCACGCTCCCAGCGTTTGGATCGTTCACCGGCGGGCAGGCCGTCGAGATCACCGACAGGGCTAGGGTCTGGCTGGCCCGCGATGACGCCGTCCTCGAGGTCACGAAACTGGCTGTCCGTAGAAAAAGCACTCGCTGAACTTTTTACAATTGCGGCACCCCCAAAAAGCCTTCTCGGCCGAATCTACGGGTGAAGTCTAACTCTGGTGGATGGCGCATCCCGCCCAATTCTCCTGTGAACGGCGGTCGGAAATGGCAGCCCGGGGCAGTTGACAGGGAGAGGGGCCCGGGCCATCACCGTTGCTGTACCTGAGCCGAGGCTCTCCGCTTTCTCGGCGCCGGCGATAAAAAAATCTTTGAAAAACTAAAGTATTTCGGTCTCGGTTTAAAAAGACAAGGTAAGTTTCAACGTCAGAAGCGTGTGTACGGGGACGGAAGTCCTGTGACAGACGCCGCAGAAACCTGACCTCGGAAGACGAGCTGCCATCTCTTCGCTTGCGGAGCGCTGGCAGAGCGTAGGCCGATCCACGCTGAACGACTCGATCGTTCAGGCGTGTCGATTCTTCAGTCGCGCCGAAACGCCTTCGGTTGCTCGTCCGGAACGGACTGTCGTCCGTCTTTCTTTTCTCCGAGAGGATCATTTTATGCGATTCCCACCCGCTTCACACCGCTCCCAAGCCAGTTTGCACCCACGGAATCTGCCGGGGAGGGATTTTCCCTTTTTCTTTGAAGCCCTTTGGCTGGCTGCCTTGGCCTGCCTGCTGTTGGGCTCTATCGCCAGCGCCTCGCCGATCCAGTGGGTGACGGTCGGCAACCCGGGAAACGCGGCTGATACCGCTCCTGCTGGCCTCGGTTCCGTGAAGACTTCATTCCAGATCGCGAAGTACGAGTTCACGAACCGGCAGTACACCGACTTCCTGAACTCTGTGGCGGCGACCGACACCTACTCGCTCTATAACCCATTCATGGGCAGCGACGCCCGCGGCGGCATTGAGCAATCCTCCGGGTCGTCTGGTTCGTACTCCTATTCGGTCAAGACCGACATGGGCAACAAGCCGGTAAACTACGTGAGTTGGTTCGATGCGGCGCGGGTGTCCAACTGGTATCAGAACGGTGCCACGAGCTCGTCGAGTACAGAGACAGGGGCGTATACGCTCGTCGGCGGCCAGACCACCGGCACGGCCCCGGCGGTGAACTCGGGCGCGACGTTCTACGTCCCGACGGAAGACCAGTGGTACAAGGCAGCGTACTACAAGGGCGGAGGCACGAGCGCGGGCTACTGGGATTACGCCACGCAGAGTGATTCCGACCCAACGGCGGTGACGGCGGGTGTGACAGGGATCGGCTCTGCTGGCAGCACCGGCAACTTCGCGAACTACTTAAATACCGCTGACTGGAATAGCCTAGATGGCAACGTGACGACGGTGGGCACCAACGGCGGCCCGAGCGCGTACGGGGCGTTTGACATGACCGGCAACGTGTTTGAATGGAACGACCTCACGGGTGCTGCCGGCTCACTCCGTGGACTGCGGGGTGGCTGTTTTTACAACGAAGCTTTCTCTGTGTCGTCCTCCGGCAGCTTCCCTTTCGGCCCGTCGCTCGAGGTCAGCGGCATCGGTTTTCGGCTCGCAGGTCCGAACGCCGTCCCCGAGATCGACCCGAACGGTTTGAGTGCCGTGTTGGGTTTGATCGTCGGGGGACTGGGACTACTGGAACGACGGCGGTACGGCCGCTGACGGTTTCCTTTGGCTTTTTGGCCTTTGTTTGGGACGCTTAAGGGAACGCACTGCTGCCGCCACCGCGGTCCGACGGGTCATGGCCTTTGGCCGGCCATGGCTGATTGCGGGCTACGGTGGCGGCTTTTTTTTGCAGCCCGAAGCAGGGATGCTTCCGAGCCGTTCTGCGTTCACGGATTCCGCGGAGGAGCCGAAAAAAACAAGGTAAGTGTAAATATCAGAAGCGTGTGTACGGGGACGGAAGTCCTGTGACAGACGCCACAGAAACCTGACCTCGGAAGACGAGTTGCCATCCCTTCGCTTGCGGAGCGGTGTCAAAGCGGATTCCGATCCAGGCTGACCGACTCGATCGTTCAAACATGTCGATTCTTCAGTCGCGCCGAAACGCTTTCGGCTGCTGGTCCAGAACGGACTGTCGTCCGTCTTTCTTTTCTCCGAGAGGATCACTTTATGCGATTCCCAGCCGCGTCACACCGCTCCCAAGCCTGTTTGCACCCACGGAATCTTCCGGGGAGGGACTGTTCTTTAAAGCCCTTTTCCGTCTGGCTGGCGGCCTTGGCGTGCCTGCTGTTGGGCTCTTTCGCCAGCGCCTCGCCGATCACCTATCACCAGGTGAAGGTCGGCAACGCCGGCAACGCCAACGACACCGGGGGCGGCCTTATTGGCGCCGTGGCCTACGACTACCAGATCGGCAAGTACGACGTAACGATTGGCCAGTACACGGCGTTTCTGAATGCGGTGGCCAAGTCCGACACCTACTCGCTCTACAACTCCAGCATGGTGACCAACCTCAACATCGCGGGCATTTCGCGTACCGGTGGATCTGGCAGCTACGCTTATAGCGTGCTCGGGAGTGCCAACCGCCCGATCACGTATGTGAGCTGGTGGGATTCGGCACGCTTTTCAAACTGGATGGCCAACGGCCAGCCGACGGGAGCCCAGACGAGCACGACGACGGAGAACGGGGCCTACAACGTGAATGGGGCGACCAGCGGCAACGCGGTGGCCAAGAACGCAACCAACCCGAATACGAGTGCTGCTCCGACGTTCTTCATTCCGAACCAGAACGAGTGGTACAAGGCAGCGTATTACTCGCCGTCGCTCAATAGCGGCTCTAGCGGCTACTATGCCTACGCCACGCAGAGCAACACGGCCCCGGGTAACGTCGTCGGGATTTTGGTGAATCAGGCGAACTACAACAACGGTGTGTTTTCCGTGACGCAGTCGGGCAGTTACGGCAGCAATCAAAACTACCTGACGGACGTGGGTGCATTCTCTGGGAGCGGGAGCTTCTACGGCACGTTTGACCAAAGCGGGAACGTGTATCAGTGGAACGATCTGAATGGTGCTCCCGGCTCGTCTCGTGGGCTGAGGGGCGGCGATTGGTACAACGGTGCGTCCAATGTGTCGTCCTCCAACAGCTCGTCGCTCGACCCGTCGCACGGGAACTACGACGTCGGTTTTCGTCTCGCAAGTCCGGTCAGCGGCGTCCCCGAGATCGACCCGAACGGTTTGAGTGCCGTGTTGGGTTTGATCGTCGGGGGACTGGGACTTCTGGAACGACGGCGGCTCGGCCGCTGACGGTTTCCTTTGGCTTTTTGGCCTTTGTTTGGAACCCTTGAGGAGATGCACTGCTGCCGCCACCGCGGTCCGACGGGTCATGGCCTTGACCGGCCATGGCTGCCGGCGGGCTTCGGTGGCGGTTGTTTTAAAGCCCGAAGCAGGGCTGCTCCCGACCCGGTTTGCGTTCACTAATTCTGTGGAGGAGCCACCACAAAAAGCCGAGCTGTTTTTGGGGCGTCGATCGCCGCAACTGGCGGCGAAACACGTTATCCACAGCCTGATGACGTGCCGGCCTCCCGTCGCTGACGCGGCGGGATCAGCCCGCCGGTGCCACGATCGCCGGGAACGCCCGCGGCAGCCAGGTGATCAGGTCGCGGGCCGTCAGCGACAGTTCGCCGAGATCGGCGGCCGCCAGATCCCCCGCCCGGCCATGAACCCACGCTGCCACGCGGGCGGCATCAAAGGGATCGAAATGGCGGACCGCTCCGGGGCCCGCCTGCGGCTGGCAGAAGAGGGCCGCGAGGATGCCGGTGAGGACGTCCCCGGTGCCACCGCTGGCCATGCCGGGATTGCCGGTGGTGTTGCGGGCCTGCCGCGAGCCGTCGGTGATCAGGGTGTCGGGGCCCTTGAGGAGGATCACGAGCCCACACTCGGCCGCGAGGCTCCCGGCGGCCGCTTCGAGCACCGCGTTAGTCGGCGGGGCGCCGGCGGCCGAGCCGGCGGCGAGGAAGCGGCGCATCTCGCCGGCATGTGGGGTGAGGACGCGGGGGCCGGCGTGGGTGGCGAGGGCCTCAGGGTCGAGGCGGGCGAGCCACCACAGGGCGTCGGCGTCAAACACGGCAGGCCCGGGGAACTCTCGCCACAGCCGGCGGACGATCCCCTCGGTGGCCTCCGAGCGGCCAAGCCCCGGGCCGACGGCCAGGGCGTCGGCCCGGCCAGCGAGAGCGACGATCGGCTCGAGGGCGTCGTGGGCAAAGGTCCCCCCGTCTCGGGCCGGGAGGGGGTGGGTCATGACACAGGGGTCGAAGCTGGCGGCGATCGTCGCCACCCCTTCCGGCGCCGCCAGATCGACCAGCCCGGCGCCGCTGCGGAGGGCCGCCATCGCCGCCAGGGCCGGGGCTCCGGCCATGCCGGCAGCCCCTCCCACGACGAGCACCCGGCCGTAGTCGCGCTTGCTCGAATCCCGCTGTCTGACGGCGATCCTGGGGAGGTCGGCCGGGGGAGAAAGAGTTTGGCGGGCTGGGACGGGCATCAGGGATCGAGTGAGGAGGGGCGGCGGGCGGGGAGAAGTCGAGCGGGAAGGGACGCAAATCGGCCGCGATCTTGTTACCTTGACGGAAATCCCCGGCACGGGCTACCCTCGCCGCGAAATTCCCCGCGGATTCCGGAGTCCTCCGGTGCCGCGGCGGGTTCCCGGGCGGATGCCAACCGGGGCACCGAACCGTTGCCAGCCACCAGACAGGCGAGCCTCATGAGCGCGGCACCCAAGCCCGAAGATTCCTTCAATACCAAGCAGATCCGTCGGCTCATTGCGCTGATGGAGAAGCACGACCTTGCCGAGGTCGATCTCAAGAACGCCGATCAGCGGATTCGCATCAAACGCGGTGGGGAGGTCGTGGTGGCGCCAACGGCCCCGGCCGCCGGAGCGGCTGGGCCGGCCCCGGACGCCGCGGCCCCGCCGCCGGCCGATTCCAAGATGGTGATCATCAAAAGTCCGATGGTGGGGACGTTCTACCGGGCCAGTGGTCCCGATTCCGCCGCGTTCATCAAAGTCGGCGACCGGATCGGGCCGGAGAAGACGGTCTGCATCATCGAGGCGATGAAGGTCTTCAACGAGATCCCCGCCGGGGTTTCGGGGCAGGTGGTGGCGGTGCTCGTCGAAAACGGCCACCCGGTCGAGTTCGGCCAGCCGATGGTGAAGGTTGATCCCGAGAAATGAGCCGGGGTCCGTACGGCCGGTTCCCCCGCCTGCCGCCGGCCGGCGCGGTGCGAGCCTGCCGGTGAGTGGTCCGGTGTCCCCCGATCCGGGCGGAGCGTATGTTCAAACGGGTTCTGATTGCCAATCGCGGAGAGATCGCCCTGCGGGTGATCCGCGCCTGTCGTGAGATGGGTATCGAGACGGTCGCGATCTACAGCGAGGCCGACCGCGATGCCACCTACCTCCAGCTCGCCGACGAGGCTATCTGTGTCGGCCCGGCGAAGGCCTCCGAGAGCTATCTGCGGATCGATCGGGTGATCAGCGCCGCCGAGATCGGCAACTGCCAGGCGATCCATCCCGGCTACGGATTTCTCTCCGAGAACTCCCACTTCGCGGAGGTCTGCCGGTCGTGCGACATCGGGTTCATCGGCCCGACGCCGGAGGCGATGGCAAGGCTCGGCGACAAGAACTCCGCCCGGGCCCTGGCCCGTGAGGCGGGGGTGCCGTGCGTGCCGGGGAGCGACGGGATCATCGCCAGCGAGGACGATGCCGTGCGGATCGCCCGGCAGATCGGCTTTCCGGTTCTCCTCAAGGCGACGGCCGGCGGCGGTGGCAAGGGGATGCGCGTCGCGGCCGACGACCAGGCGCTCTCTCCGGCCTGGCAGCAGGCCTCCGCCGAGGCCCTGGCGGCGTTCGGTAATGCCGGCATCTACATGGAGCGCTACATCGACCGGCCCCGGCACGTCGAGGTGCAGGTCCTTGGCGACACCCACGGCACGATGCTCCATCTGTGGGAGCGCGACTGCTCGACGCAGCGGCGCCACCAGAAGCTCATCGAGGAGAGCCCTTCCCCACGGCTCGCCCCGGAGACCCGCAAGGCGATGTGTGAGGCGGCGGTGCGGCTATGCAAGACCGCCGGCTACCACTCCGCCGGCACCGTCGAGTTCATCGTTGATCAGGAAGGCAACTTCTACTTCATCGAGGTCAACGCCCGGATCCAGGTCGAGCACCCGGTGAGCGAAATGGTGACCGGGATCGACCTCGTCAAAGCCCAGATCCGCGTTGCCGCCGGCGAGAAACTGTGGATCGAGCAGAAGGACATCATCCCCCGCGGCCATGCCCTCGAGTGCCGCATCAATGCCGAGGATCCGGCCACCAATTTCCGCCCCTGCCCCGGCCGGATCGAGCAGATCATTGCCCCCGGTGGCTTCGGGGTCCGGTGGGATTCGCATGCCGTGGCCGGCTACGTCGTCCCTCCCCATTACGACTCGCTCGTGGGGAAGCTCATCGTCCACCAGCCGACCCGCAAGGAAGCGATCGAGACGATGGTTCGGGCGCTTCAGGAACTGCGGGTCGCCGGGATCAAGACGACCGTGCCGCTCCACCTCGACATCCTCGGATTGCAAGAGTTCCACCGCGCCGAGATCGACACGAAGTTTGTCGAGCGGTGGCTGGCGGGGTGATTCAGGCGGCGGGCGGTCGAGGCTGTCCAACGTCGCTCGAGCCATCACCAGTTCGTGCCGGCCCGGCCCTCCTCTGCCCGCTGATCCTCGCTTCCCCCCCGCCTCATCCTCCCCTGCCCCGGAGCTCTCCATGAGCGAATCGCTCTCCCGCCCGCCGAAGGCTTCCCACCATTTCCGCCGGGTCGCGATCCTCTTCGCCGGCGGGCCGGCGCCCGGCGCCAATGCCGTCATCTCCACCGCCGCGATCTCGTTTCTGCGCAATGACGTCGAGGTGATCGGCATGAAGCACGGCTATTCGTCGCTGGCCGACTTCTCCCCCGATACTCCGCTCGTCGAGGGACAGGATTACGTCCGCATCACGCCGCAATTCATCAAGCGCAGCCGCTCCAGCCAGGGGATCCTCCTCGGCACAGCCCGCACCAATCCCGGCCGTGCGGTCTCGTCGCCGGCCCATCTCGACGATCCGGTGCGCGTCCAGCCGCTGTCAAATGTCGATGCCGGTCTGCGGTCGCTCGGGGTCGAGGCGCTGATCTCGATCGGCGGCGACGACACACTCAAGACCGCCAACAAGTTCAAGCTCTACCAGGATCGGCTCCCCGCCGGCACCAAGAAGATCCCGGTCGTGCATCTCCCCAAGACCATCGACAACGACTACATGGGGATCGACTTCACGTTCGGCTATTTCACCGCCGTCGACACCCTCGCCGCCGAGATCCGCAATCTCCTCTACGACGCCGAGGCGGGGCGGGCCTACTACCTCTGTGAGACGATGGGCCGTAGTGCCGGCTGGCTCTCCTACGGCGCGGCGATCTCCGGCGAGGCGAGCCTCGTGATCAGCGTCGAGGACATCCACGGGAAGTTCCGTGGGGAGGAGACGGTCACCGCTGCCGACGGCACGACGAGCATTAAGGCGGTGATGAACGTGGCGGAGGTGGTGGGCCGAATCGTAAAGACGATGCGTGTCCGCGAGGAGGAGGAGGGGAAGCCCTACGGCGTGATCGTGCTTGCCGAGGGCCTCGCCGAGTATCTCCCGCACAGCCAGCTGGCGGGCATTCCCCGCGACGACCATGGCCACATCTCGATCACCCACGTTCAGCTGGGGCGGATGTTCTCCAAGCTCGTCGCCGACGAATACAAGAAGCAGACCGGCAAGTCGCGGAAGGTGGTCGGGCTGCAGCTCGGCTACGAGGCCCGCTGCGCCGCGCCGCACGCCTTCGACATCATGCTCGGGAGCCAACTCGGCGTCGGTGCCTACCGGGCGCTGGCCGAGCGCGGGCTCAATGGCGTGATGGTGAGCGTGTCGGGGCAGCTCGATCTCAACTACGTCCCCTTCGAGGAGCTCGTCGACCCGAACACGCTCGTGACGGTCGTCCGCTACGTCGAACGCAACAGCGACTTCCACCGCCTCGCCCGGTTCCTCGAGACGTTCGTCAACGATTGACCGGGGGGAACACCGGGCGACAGCCCCCGCTCACACCGTCAGCGAGCCTTTTGTACTGGGGATCCCCGGCTGCCGGGGGTCGCTCTCGACCGCCATCCGGATCGCCCGGGCGGCGGCCTTGAAGACCGCCTCGGCGATGTGGTGGGCGTTGTGGCCGTGGTGGAGGACGGCATGGACGTTGGCCCCGGCCGCAGACGCGAAGCCCTCCCAGAACACCTCGACGAGCTGGGTGTCGAAGGTGCCGATCGTCGGCACCGGAAAGGGGACATGGAACACCGTCGCCGCCCGGCCGCCGAGGTCGACGGCGACCGTGGCGAGGGTTTCGTCCATCGGCAGCGTGAAGTGGCCGTAGCGGCGGATCCCGCGGCGCTCGCCGAGCGCCTCGCGCACCGCCTGGCCGAGGGCCCGCCCCACGTCTTCGACGGTGTGGTGAGCGTCGACATGGAGATCCCCCTCGCAGCGGATCGTGAGGTCGAGCAGCGAGTGCCCAGCGAGGAGCGTGAGCATGTGGTCGAAGAACCCCAGACCGGTGGCGATGTCGGCCTTGCCCGTGCCGTCGAGGGCAACCGTGAGGACGATCGAGGTTTCGCTGGTCTTGCGGGTGACGGTGGCGGTGCGGTGCATGGCGGAAGCGTGGTCGCGAAGGGGAATGGCCGGGCGGGGAACGGGGATGATCAGGATGGGGCGAGGATCCCAGCGAGGGCGGTGAGGAAGGCGTCGATCTCGGCGTCGGTGCCGACGGTGATCCGCAGGCCATCGCCCCAGCCGGCATAGTGCATGTACCGGATGAGGATCCGCTCGGCCTTGAGCGCCTCGTAGATCGGGCGGTGTGGTCGGGTAGGGTGGGTGCACCAGACAAAGTTCGTCTGGCTCTCCTGGACTCGGAAGCCGAGGTCGGCAAGGGCCACAGTGAGCCGGGCCCGGGTGGCGAGGATCGTGGCCCGGTTGGTGCGGAGCCAGTCACGGTCGCCGATGGCCGCGGTGGCCGCTGCGATCGAGAGC
>SIAG01000125.1 GCA_009691925.1 Planctomycetaceae bacterium | reverse complement strand
ACCCCTCTGGCCAGTTCGGTTCGCAGCATGGCAACCGACTTCGCTCGCGTGCCGGGGGCCTTCTTCTCCCCCTGGGCGCGCCCGGCGTCCCCGAGCGTTACGGCGACCATCGCGGTAGCTTGAAGCACGGTGGCCGTCCCGGCCGTCTTCACCACCATCGTCTGGCCGGAGACGAGCGCCCCGGGGGCATGACCGGTGTGGAGGGTGGTGACGCCGAAGCCACGCACCCATTCAACGAGCCGTTCGCGCGAGTTGTAGGCGTCGACCGCCCGCAATTCCGGCTGGACCGGCTCCGAGGCGTCGAGTTGATCCTGATCCTGATCCTGGTTGAGATACCCCGACAGGCCGATGACACAGTGGGCATCGATGAGCCCGGGGGTGACCACCGCGGCCTCGAGAACTCGGGCGTCGGCGGGGACGGCCGTCGTTGCCGCCGGCCCGACGGCGACGATCCGGCCATCGGTCACCACCACGACGCCATCGGGGATCGGGTCGCCAGCCATGGTGTAGATGGTACCGCCGCGGATGGCGAGGGTCTCCCCGGCAGCCGTAGCGGGGCCGGCGGCGAGCGCGACCAGCGCCACGGCCAGACCGAAAGCCAAGGAGCGGATCGTGAAAAGGGGCCGGTCGCTCATTTTGTCGGCCCCGCGCAGCACATCTCCGCTTCCTGGTCGCGCCCGGCACCATACCCACCGACGGCGAACAGGCGGTCCTCGGGATCGTCGCGATCAAACACCTTTCTCCCCTCGACCCAGGTCTGGAGGACCTTCGTGCGGACCGAGAACGGGTCGCCGGAAAGAATGACCAAGTCGGCGTCTTTGCCCGGCTCGAGCGAGCCGACGCGGGCGTCCAGATCGAGCATCCGCGCCCCGGCGATGGTCAACGCCTCGAGGGCCTTCTGACGCGACATCCCCGCCCGTACCGCCAGCGCCGCGGAGCGGAGGAAGAGACGGGAATCGGTGACAGGATCGTCGGTGTGGAAGGCACAGGACACCCCGGCCGCCTCGAGGACCGCCCCGGTGGCCAGCGACATGTCCATCGCCTCGATCTTCCCGCCGGGGCTGTCGATCACGATCACCGAACAGGGGACGGCAGCCCGGGCCAGTTCGCCGGGCACCTTCCAGGCCTCGCTAACATGGTGGAGCACGACCCGGAAGCCGAACTCCTCCCGCAGTCGCAGCACCGTGAGAATATCGTCGGCCCGGTGGGTGTGGTGGTGGACGATGCGACGCCCTTCCAAGCATTCGACGAGCGATTCCAGTTCGAGATCGCGCGCGGGGTGTTTGGTGACGTCTGCGTCGGCGAGCTTCCGCTGGTATTCGCGGGCCGCGGTGAACTTCTGCCGGACGAGCGCCGCCGATTTGCCGCGGGTGCCGGGGAACGGTGGATCGCGTTGGGAGTTCGTGCCGTTGGCCATCTTCAGACCGACCAGCGCGTTCCCCGCGGCATCGCGCTGGAGCAATTCCTCCATCGTGTCGACCCGGCGGAGCTTGACGTAGACCGTCTGCCCGGAGACGAGGAGCCCGGAGCCGGGCATGATGTTGACCGTCGTCAGGCCGCCCGCCCGGGCCTTGCGGAACCCGGAGTCACGGGGATTAATTGAGTCGAGGATCCGCACGTCGGGCTGAACGGGGCCGCTCGAGTCGCCGCCGCTGCCGCCACCGATGTGGCTGTGGGTGTCGACGAGCCCCGGAATCAGCACCTTCCCCGTGACATCGATCCGCTCGGCCCCCTCCGGCACGGCCGTCGTTGCCGCCGGCCCGACGGCGACGATCCGTCCGCCCGCGACGACGACCGTCCCGGCCGGAATCGGCGCGGAGGTAACCGGCATGACCATCCCACCGACAAACGCCACCGTCGGCTCGGCAGAGGCCGCCGCGGCCCACGGCGCGAGGGAAGCCAGCGCGACCGCGAGCCCGGCGAGCCGGTGAGAGTTGCCCGGTCGGGGAGAACCCATGGCCCCGCCAGCCGATCGGCGAGGGGCAGCAGAGGGCTCGTTCAGGGTCGGCCCGTTCGACGGGGCCTCGCATCTGGGCCACGTCGCCGGCATCGGCTCACCCCTTCCGTTCGGCTGCCCGGAGGAGGGCCCGGGCCGCTTCCTCGCTCCGCATCCTCGCCGTGATCGCCTCATCCCCGTGCGACGGGGCGGACTTGAGCCTCTCAAGATCGGTCCGGGCCGCTGCGGCGTCGAGCTTCTCGGCAGGGATCGATCGTTGCGTGATGATCGTCACCTCATCGTGACCGACCTCGACGAAGCCCCCATCGATGAACGTCCTCCGCAGGGCCCCGGCGGCGCCACCACGCTCCCCCGTGATCCGCACCTCACCGACGCCTAAGCGGCCGACAAACGGGGCATGCCCCCGGCCGATTCCGCGCTGGCCGTCGAACAGCGGCACCGAGATGAACTCGGCCCGGGTGTCGAGCACGGTCGCCTCGGGAGTCGTGATCACGCAGCGGACGCCGGTCTCGCCACCACGCTTCGATTCAGCCATCGCGTCAGTCCTGCTGGGATTTCACGGGGAGCCTGGAAGTCGCCGAGCGGCCGGTGCCGGTCGGGGAGCGTCTCGCGGTCGGGGAGGAAATCATTTCTTGGCGGCGAGTTTCTTGGCCTGTTCCTCGGCCTGCTCGATCGAGCCGACGTACATGAATGCCGGCTCGGGGAGGTGATCCCACTTGCCGTCGGCGATTTCCTCGAAGGAGCGGATCGTGTCGGCCAGGCTCGTGATCTCACCCGGCTTACCGGTGAACACCTCGGCCACGAGGAACGGCTGCGAGAGAAACCGCTCCATCCGGCGGGCGCGGTGGACGACGAGTTTGTCCTCTTCCGAGAGCTCGTCGACACCGAGGATGGCGATGATGTCTTGGAGCTCGCGGTAGCGCTGGAGGGTCCGCTGGACGCGGCGGGCGATCTTGTAATGCCGCTCGCCGACATACTGTGGATCGAGGATGCGGCTCGACGAAGCGAGCGGATCGACGGCCGGATAGATGCCCTTCTCCGAGATCGAACGCTCCAGATAGAGAAACGCATCGAGATTGCCGAACGCCGTAGCCGGGGCGGGATCGGTCGGATCGTCGGCCGGCACGTAGACCGCCTGCACCGACGTAATCGCCCCCTTCGACGTCGAGGCAATCCGTTCCTGGAGGGCGCCCATTTCCGTGGCCAGCGTCGGCTGATAGCCGACCGCACTCGGCATCCGGCCGAGGAGGGCGCTGACCTCACTCCCCGCCTGGGAGAAGCGGAAGATGTTGTCGACAAAGAGGAGCGTGTCGGTACCGGTCGTGTCGCGGAAATATTCGGCCATCGTCAGCGCGGAGAGGGCCACACGGAGACGAGCTCCCGGCGGCTCGTTCATCTGGCCGAAGACCATGCACGTCTGCTCGATGACGCTGCGGCCGGTGTCGCCGATCTTCGCTTCCTGCATCTCCAGCCACAGGTCGGTCCCCTCGCGGGTCCGCTCGCCGACACCGGCAAACACCGAGGAGCCACCGTGGGCACTGGCGATACGGGCGATGAGCTCGGTGAGGATGACCGTCTTGCCGAGGCCGGCACCGCCGAACAGGCCGGCCTTGCCGCCGCGGACGAACGGCGTGAGGAGATCGATGACCTTGATGCCTGTCTCGAACAGCTCGGTCTTCGTGGAGAGATCGGTGATCGGGGGCGGATCGCGGTGGATCGGCCAGCGTTCCTTCGTGTTGACGGGGCCACGGTTGTCGATCGGCTCGCCAGCGAGATTGAAGACGCGGCCGAGGGTTTCCTTGCCGACCGGCACGGAGAGGGGTCCGCCGGTGTCGATGCAGGTGCCGCCGCGGACCATGCCGTCGGTGCTGCCGAGGGCGACGCAGCGCACCTTGCCGCCACCGAGATGCTGCTGGACTTCCCCGATGAGGTGGACGGACACCCCCTTCGACTCATGGTCGATCTTGACGGCGTTGTAGATCGCCGGGATCGAGTCCTCGGCGAACTCCGCGTCGAACGTCGAACCGATGACTTGGGTGACATGACCGACTTTGCCGCCGTGCTGCTTTGTTGCCGTTGCCATGCGTCGTGACGTGCCTTTGCTGCTGTAGGAACCGTGTGTCCGGAGGTGTCCGGGAATGTGGGGACTTGATTGGTTTGTTTGGAGGGAACCGGATCGTCGCGGAGAACCTCGATCACTTCTTGAGCGCCTCGACGCCGCCGAGGATCTCCATGATTTCGCCGGTGATCTGCGACTGACGGGCGCGGTTGTAACGCCGCGAGAGATCCTTGATCAGCCCGCCGGCATTTTCGCTGGCCGCCTTCATCGCCACCATCCGCGCCACCTGTTCACTGACGGCGGAATCGAGGAAGCACTTAAAGAGCCGGGCCATGAAGCTGGCCGGGAGAAGCTCCTCGAGGATGCTCTGGGCCGAGGGATAAAAGTCGTAGTCGTCGCTGGCGAGCCCGCCGGCAGCGGCCTTGGCGGCGGTCGCCCGGGCAGACCCCGAAGGCGCTTCCGGGGCTTTCAGCGGAAGCAGCATCTCCGTCACGGTAGCCTGGCGGGCAATGCTGTCGAAGCGGGTGTAGACGACATCGAGTCGATCGATTCTCCCTGCCGAATACTCCTCGAGGTAGGCGCGGCCGATCGGGGCCACCTGATCGAACTCCGGCTTGTCCTCAAATTGAAGATAGCGCTCGTCGATCTCGACACCGCGGAACTTGAGCGCCGAGATCCCCCGCTTCCCCGACACGGCCGTATGCAATTCCACCTTCTCGCTCCGCCACTGGCCGAGGATCGCTTGGGCCTGACGGACGACGTTGGAGTTGTAGCCGCCGCACAGCCCGCGGTTACCGGTGAGGATAAGCACCGCGGTGCGCTTCGTCGGACGGACTTCGAGGAGCGGATGGGAGAAACCGAGCGTCGAGCCGGTGCCAGCGCCACCGGCGGTGGCCGCCGCGATGTTGGCGAGGATCTTGGCCAAGCGGAGCGTGTAGTCGCGTGAGGCGACGGAGCGATCCATCGCCTTCTTGAATCGGGCGGTGGCGATCAGCTCCATCGTCCGCGTGATCTTGCGGATGTTCTTCACCGACTTTCGCCGGCGGTCGAGTGCCCTGGCCTTGGCCATGAGTTTGGTCCTGTGGTTCTTGCGCTCAAGCGCGTGCCGAGGTAACGGGGTTCAGCGGGCGGCGGCGACCTTCGCCCCCTTGGCCCCTGGTTCCCGGGCCGCCCACTGCCGCTTGAACTCTGCGATCGCCGCCTCGAGCATCCGCTCCCCTTCGGCGTCGAGCTCGTTGGAAGTCACGACCCGGGCCCGGAGCTCGGGCACCTGGTCACGGACGAAGGTGAGGAACTCCTTCTCCCACGTCGCCACATCCTCACGCTTTACCGCGTCGAGGTGGCCGCGGGTGCCGGCGTAAATGCTGAATACCTGATCGACGATGTCCATCGGGGCGAATTGCCCCTGCTTCAGAAGCTCCACCATTCGGTAGCCACGGTCGAGGCGCTGCTGGGTGGCAGCGTCAAGGTCTGTGCCGAGCTGGGCGAAAGCTTCGAGCTCGCGGAAGCTCGCCAGATCGAGGCGGAGACCACCGGCAACCTTCTTCATCGCCTTCGTCTGGGCGGCCCCACCGACGCGCGACACCGAGATGCCGACGTTCATGGCCGGACGCTGGCCGGCGAAGAACAGATCAGGCTGGAGGTAGATCTGGCCGTCAGTGATCGAGATCACGTTGGTGGGGATATACGCCGAAACTTCCCCTTCGAGCGTCTCGATGATCGGCAGCGACGTCAGCGAACCACTGCCGAGCTCGCTGGAGAGCTTCGCCGACCGCTCGAGGAGACGGCTGTGGGCGTAGAACACGTCGCCCGGGTAGGCCTCACGTCCCGGCGGACGACGCATGAGGAGCGACAGCTGGCGGTAGGCCGTGGCCTGTTTGGAGAGATCGTCATAAACGATCAGAGCGTGCTCCCCCTTGTACATGAAATACTCGGCCATCGCCGTGCCCGAGTAAGGGGCGATGTACTGCAGGGGCGCTGCAGTAGAGGCGCCGGACACGATCACGGTCGTGTAGTCCATGGCGCCGTACTTCCGCAGCGTGTCGATGGCCACAGCGACCGACGAATCCTTCTGGCCGACGGCGACGTAAAAGCACTTCACGCCGCTATTCTTCTGGTTGATGATCGCGTCGATGCCGATCGCCGTTTTGCCGGTCTTGCGGTCGCCGATAATCAGCTCGCGCTGGCCGCGGCCGATCGGCGTCATCGCGTCGATCGCCTTGATGCCGGTCTGGAGCGGCTCGCGGACCGGCGACCGCTGCGCCACGCCCGGGGCGAGCGTCTCAACCGGGCGGCGCTCGTCGGAGACGATCGGCCCCTTGCCGTCGAGCGGATTGCCGAGGGGGTCGAGGACGCGGCCGATGACCGCCTCGCCGACTGGCACGCTCAACAGTTTGCCGGTGCTGCGAACCTCATCCCCTTCGGTGACCTTGAGGGAGTCGCCGAGGATGATGACACCGACGGAGTTCTCTTCGAGATTGAACGCCAAGCCGATGATCCCGCCGGGGAACTCGACCATCTCGCCAGCCATGACGCCCTGAAGGCCCCAGACGCGCGCGATACCGTCGCCGACCTCGAGGACGCGGCCGACGTCACGGACGTCGATCTTCCGTTCGAAGCGGTCGATCTCCTCACGGAGTACCGAGGCGATCTCGTCTGTATTGAATTTCATGGATGCTCCTCTGCTTCAGGCTGCGCCCAAGCCGCTGCAGGCCCGTGGCGACGGAATGGTCATAGACGGTGTCATCGACGCGGACGACCAGTCCGCCGAGCACGTCAGGGTTGACGGTGAATGTGGGGGCGAGCCGCAAGCCGAGGGCCTTGGCGGTGTCGGCGACGACCTGCTCGCGTTCGACCGCGTCGAGCGGCACCGCGGTGGTGAACTCGGCGCGCTTGAGGCCGTCGCGCTCGTCGGCCAGTTGGCTGGCGGCGGCGACGACGTCGGCGAGCATCCCGAGGCGATCATGGCGGGCGAGAACATGGAGCGAATGGAGCGTCGTGGGGAGAACGCGGCCGACGCAGATCTTGTCGATCATCGCTCCCTTTTCCTCGATGCTGACCCGCGGCGAGGCGAACACCCGCGCAGCGGCCGGCACCTTCGGCAGAACTTCCGTTGCCAGAGAGCGGAGCTCCTCAAGGACCTCATTCCGGCAGCCCGCCTTCTCGGCGGCGTCGAGGATCGCTTGGGCGTAAACCCGCGCGAGGCGCCGGGCACCGATGTCGGTGACGGGCTTGTCTGCGGTGCTGGTGTCAGCCGGTGAGGGCATCGGGGAATCCTGCGATCGGAAAGGTTGCGGTGGCCGGGCTCTCGGGAGCGGATCAGTTCACGCTCGGCTTCGTGCCGAGGCTGGCGATCGAATCGCGGACAAGCCGGGAGTGATCCTCTTTGCCGATTTTCTCGCGGAGAAACTTACCCGCCACCTCAACGGCCAGATCGCCCGCCTTGAGAGCGATCGATGAAAGGGCCTCGTCGCGGGCCAGTCCGATCTCATGCTTAGCGCGGGCCTGCTCTTCTTCGGCGGCCTTGCGGGCCTCGGCGACGATCGCGACCTTCGTCGACTCGGCGTCGCGGCGGGCCTCGTCGAGCATCCCGCGGACCTCGTCGGCCGTCTCCGAGAGACGCCGCTCGTAGGAGACGAGCATCCGCTTGGCTTCCTCGTTGGCTTTCTTGGTTTCGGCGATCTGGTGCTCGATCCCCTGCTCGCGTTTGTCGAGCCCCTCCATGATCGGCTTCCAGGCGAACTTGCCGAGAAGCCCGAGGAGGAGGAGGAAGACCGCCAGCGACCAGATGGCCAAGTCGCTGCGGAACTCGGCCGGGCTCTCGAAGTCCTTCTTGGTGACCCCCTCCGGCGGGTTGTGACCAATCTCGACATGGTCGTCGTGACCGTGGGCTTTCACGTCGGCCGCGGCCGCGGGCACTGCTGGCATGGTCGCCACGGGAAGGGTGACCGTCGCCACCCCCCACAGCAGCATCCCGGCCATCGCGCGGACGAAGCCACCAGCCATGAGACGACGAAATTGAGTTTCCTTAAAAGCCGAGACGAACCCGCTCACGTCGTTTTCTCCTACATCACCCGGATGACAAAGACAGATGATCACTACAGAGCCCAAGGACAGCGCACAAGGAAGCAGAAAATCACCCACTGCATCAACGCATCGACAGAGAGACAAACCGGAACGATCCCCGAACGACAGAAGAATCAACGGTTACGGCAAGGCAGACGACTCACCCCAGGGGTGAAGCAGACTGATCGCGACTTGATTCATGCCTGCCTGGATGGTGATCCCGGTAGGCCAGTCATGTCACGGTGCGGAAGCGGCAGTCTTTTGCAACCGCCGCTTCCGCGCCGCCGTTCCGTTTCCTGCATGCAGGGATCGCCATGAAGCACCACCCCGCTTCGGGCAAGGGTAGCCTCCGCCGGTTGATTCCGCATCGATCAGCTCTTCTGCCAGCAGATGAACAGAGCAAAGAACGTAAAGCCTTCAATCAGAGCCGCAGCGATGATCATTGCGGTGGAGATGCTCGCGGACACCTCCGGCTGACGGGCCATGCTCTCGTAGGCCGCGGCAGCAAGCTTGCCGATGCCGAAGGCAGCGCCGATGACGACCAGACCGACGCCGAAGGCGGGGGTGAGGTCGATCAGGGACCGGCCGCCGGTGGCTTCCTGAGCGGAGGCGAAGTCGGCGACGAACATTGTCAGGGTGACGGCGGCCACGAAGGACAGCGTGCGGAACGAGAAGAGCGAACGGATCACTGGAAGAAGCTCCTTGGCAACGAGAACCCGGGCTGCTGCCCGGAACGGTTGAAGATGGAAACAAAAACGGAAAACGGACAGTTCGGTGGGCCCGGATCACCAAGGCCGTCGGCGGGGACAGGGATCATGATCGCTGCCTGCGGAACGTGCAAACGGGATCCAGAATGTTTGGGTAAATCATGAAAAAAAAGCTTTTTTTCGGAAGCTCCGCGGTGTCGGGGCGGACAACGCGGCGACTGGTTTGAATCAGTGGTGATGGACCGACGCTCCGATGAACAGGGCGGACAGGAAGGTGAAAATGTAGGCCTGAAGGAACGCCACGAACAGTTCGAGAACGCTGAAGAGCGTGGCGCTGACGACGCTGATCCCGGTTGCCGTCCCCCACATTCCGAGCGACAGCGCAGCTGCCCCTGGGATCAGCGCCATGATGCCCAGCAGCACCATGTGGCCGGCGACCATGTTCGCCAGCAACCGCACGGCGAGAACGAGGTGCTTGATCACCAGGCCGAGGAGCTCGATCAGGAACAGGCCCAGCGAGATCACGATCTTGAGGGGGAAGAGGTAGGCGGGCATGTCGATCGGCGGCACGAGATTCTTGAAATAGCCCGCCAGCCCCATCGCCTTCACGCCGCCGACGAAGCCCGCCAGGAATGTGGCGGCGGCCATCGCGAGCGTCACCGAGAACGACGCCGTCGGCGAGCCGGCCCAGGGAACCATCCCGAGGAGATTGCAGCCGAGAATGAAAAAGAACAGCGTCCAGAGGAGCGGGACGAACTTGTCGCCGTCGTGGTGGACATGGCCATGGTCGTCGGCGTGGGCATGCTTGTCGTCGATCGCCGGCCGGGCGATCTGATCGCGGACGAAGACGAGCATCGCCTCGAGGAGGTTCGCCAACCGGCCCTTCGCCGGAGCCCCCGAGGCGATCCGCTTGGCGAGCCACGAAAAGAGCAGCAAGATCGCCCCACCGACGGCGAGCTCGAGGAGCATGTATTTCGAGATGCCGATCCCCGACTTCATGGCGTAGAGGCTGTCGAGTTGGCCGAACGGCTGCGGAATCAGCACCTTCCCCGACATCGCCTCATTAAATTCCGCCACCGACGGCAGGTGGTCGCTGTCGTACGGCGCACGCAGGAAAGCGGGAACGTCGTCGAGCGACTGCCAACTCCGTCTCCAGAGCGCCTTCGGGACCTCGAAGAAGTAGGCGTCCTTGAGGTGGTAGATCGGATTGTGGTCGGACATGGAGCGAATCTCAGACTTGGATGTCGGGGGTGGTCTCACGTTCCCGGGCAGGGAGGAGGGGACCCTTCGGCCCCCACATGATGTG